>JBAUTA010000827.1:0-3110 GCA_049581985.1 Kovacikia sp. | reverse complement strand
TGCCTATCTCCAGGTATTTCAAAAAAATCGCCAGATTCTTGGAGAAGCCCTGTTGTACCTCTATGAGGGATAATTTTTGGGTAGCTCTATGGCGAGAAGAATAGCGACGCCTGAGGCAACTGGTCAGAGGGCGGGATGATGAGCAGTTTTTTGAGGGAGCAAGCATGAGGGAGGAAGAATATGGAAGAAAGACGCTTACTTTATGAGCAGTCCGTTTCCTATCGCGGTTATCTGATCATTCCGTTTTGTTTAGGAACCGTCGGCGGAGAAACCATTTACTCTTATAAACTCCTCTCAGAATTAGGTCATCGGGGCAAATTTCATAAAGCAGAAAATCCCTGGGGGCGGTGCGTCAGCGTTACTGAACAGGAAGCGTATGACACCAGCAGCATGACTGATATTGCCAAAGATTTTTTGGATGAAAACTCAGATATCAGGAGTGATTCCGGCTATTTCAACCACCGCTACACCTATCGCAATCATCTGATCATCACGATTCAGGAAGCGGGCAAGTGGTTTTATGATCATTACCCGCCAGAAGAGTTGAATAATATCGCGGCTCCTAAAATCTTCAACACAGAACATGAGTGTCTGGAATGGATTCAGCGGGGGTTAAGTCACAATTACCCAAATCCTGACGCAGTTCAGCTAGCCTCTGATTGAAGTAACCAAAAACCGCTGTAGGTCATCCCGGAGTCATCCGGCTGCACTAATAGAAAATGCAGTCCTTTGCTTTGCTGCTTGCGCCGTTCATAGGTTTGGGCAGCGCCAGCTACTTCAGCATCATCAAAGGTTGCCACAATCCAACGATCGACCAATCCTGCAGACAAAATTAAACCATCGGGAGCACCCGGACTATAGCTGAGGGATACCGGATGGGATTGCTGAAGCCATCGTGCCAGGTGCATCGACTTACGCCCCCCCTCAATTACAATCCCAGGGACGAAATCGGTTGACGCCAACCCTAAATTGAAGGGCAACAAAGCCTCTGGCAATTCCAGAATTGGGATCGGACGATCGCTAAATGAATCCACCAGTTCTCCAGCAGAGAGCGCCGCAAAGCGCCACTGCTCACCCCAAAGGTTTTCGGGCAGGGGCACAGGCGGGGGTTGGTCCAGACTCAGCGGATCAAAGAGCTGGTTTGTATAGTTGGGAAATGTTGGATAATCTCTGGCTCTCTCTTTCAGCCAGCGCTTGAGGGTTGGAGTTCGGCGATCGGGAACGGCCCTCATTCCCATCTGTTTGCAGGCGGAGTCTAGCAAGTTAAAAGCCTGCGGACGAAAGGCTCGGATCTCCTCTGGCAAAGAATTTTCCTTATCCACCAGCCTTTGCAGTTGAGCTGTAAGCCAATCAGCGCTAACTTCTGGCTGAGGACAGAAATCACTATAGTAAAAAGTTCCGGCAGAGTCGCAAATTAACAGTTCCCAGAGCAAATGGCCGGTTGTATCCTGCAGGGGACGACGGTAGAAGTCAGCTTCCCAAATGGACATAGGGAGTCGGAAAAAGATAAAGAACAACCCTGGGGAGCGGGGGTATTGCCCCCGCTCCCCTTGCTGATCATGAATGACGCCTACCGACTGACCTTCCTAAGAAGGAACCTTCGCCAGACTCAAACCGATCTTTGCCTGGGTTCCCGGTGCATAGACCTGGGTTACGTAGTCAGCAATCATGCGGTGGGTATTGAAGGCAGGGGAATTAGATTTAATAGAGGCCTTCATCAGGTTGACCCAACCGTGCGGAATGCCGTCCTGGTCTTGGTCGTAGTAGAGGGGGACAATTTCTTCTTCCAATAGGCGATAGAGAGCCTCTGAGTCGATCTTGTCCTGGAGACTTTGGTCACTGGTGTTGGCATCCTTGCCGATCGCCCAACCGTTCAGCCCTTTACCATTGGCATCGGCTTTGTAGCCTTCGCACCACCAACCATCTAGAACGCTACAGTTGATCCCCCCATTCAGGCAGACCTTCTGACCGCTGGTTCCCGATGCCTCCAAGGGACGACGGGGATTGTTGAGCCAGACATCCACACCCTGCACCAGTTTGCGGGCGGTATACATATCATAATCTTCCACAAAAGCAACCCGGTTCCAAATTTCAGGCTTCTTGCACCACTCCATCAAGCGTTGGATGATGCGCTTACCCTCTTCGTCCGCGGGGTGTGCCTTACCGGAGAAGATAATTTGCACCGGACGTTCCAGGTTGCCAAAAATCTTCAGGGCCCGTTCGGCATCCCGCAACAGCAGATCGCCTCGTTTGTAGGGGCTAAAGCGGCGGGCAAAACCAATCGTGAGGATATTGGGATCCAGGATATGATCGGCAGCATTGATATACTCCCACTCTTCACCCCGATCCTGGCGGGCGGTTTTAATCTTCTGACGGGCATGGGCGATCAAACATTCTTTCAACACCCGATGCCGCCACCACAATTCCCCATTGGGGATCTGATCTACCTTGGACCATAGGTCAGGATCAACCACGCGGGTATCCCAGTTTTCATCGAGATATTCAGCGTATAAATCGCTAAGCAGGGGAGCCGTCCAGGTAGTGGCGTGGATGCCATTGGTGATGTAGCCAATGGGAACCTTCTCTTCCAACCGCTCCGGATACAAAACAGTCCACATCTGGCGGGAAACATGCCCATGCAGTTCACTCACCCCATTGGCTGCCCGACATAAACGCAGCGCCAGAACAGTCATCCCAAAAGGTTCCCAGGGATCTCCCAGGCGACGAGCACCCAGGGCCAGAAATTGTTCGCGAGACAGCCCCAACTGATCCCAGTAGTGGGCAAAGAAGGAATCCATCAGGTCAGCGGAGAAGACATCGTGCCCAGCGGGAACAGGTGTATGGGTTGTAAAGACACACCGATCGCGCACCGATGATTCAATATCATAGAAGGACTTGCCTGTTTTCTGAATCTCTAAGCGGGACACTTCCAGCAGACAAAAGGCGGCATGTCCTTCGTTGAGATGATAGACACCAGGCTCAATTCCCAGCGCTTGTAAAGCGCGAACTCCACCGATCCCCAAAACGATTTCCTGGGCGATTCGGGTTTCCTGGTTGCCTCCATACAGGTGTCCTGTCAACCAGCGATCGATCGGGTCGTTGTCTTCCCG
>JBAUTA010000826.1:0-1588 GCA_049581985.1 Kovacikia sp. | reverse complement strand
AAGAAAAGGAGCGGGGGGAGGGGGCAGTAGGTAAGTAGTTTATGGGGATTGGGTCTGACCGCGAGTTCTTGACGCTTGATGCCTGATACTGATGCCTTTACTCGAAGGAATTGTACTTTTGGGGTAGGTCAAGGGTAGCAGGTGAATAGGAGCTTTGTCTAATGACCTTACCTGGTCTATTAGACGGAAGGGAACGGGAGGGTTTGGCTTTCTGTTGGTTGATTGCCCAGAGGCCACCAACCAGGACCAACAGGCTGGCGGCAACCGCCAGGGCAATTTTAGTCGGGCTGTAGGGTCGATCGCCCAACACCTGGCCTGTATGAGCATTCACCATCACCTGATATTGCTTGTTGTTGAAGCGGTAGGCTGAAAGCCATACGGGCAGCAGAATATGTTTGAAGGTAATGGCGCTGTAGCCCGTCGCCACCGAATCGATTTGCTGCTCGTCGCCACCGATATCGCAGCGCACATCTGACTCAATTACTTTTGCCATCTTCCTTTTGGCGGTTTCAAAGCCCATTTCCAGGGGCACCTGATAGCGTTGGGCTTTGAAACCGGCAAGATAGGCAGGGTTGTAGGGCACCACCTTGCTCAGATCCCACGGCTCCAAGCGATCGAGCTGTTTCTGGGGAATTTGCGTCGTTGATGGAATCAGGACATCGTCAAAGAAGCGCTCTACGGTTCCAGAGGCGGGATACCAGCGGGTATGACACACTTGCCGCGTCTCGGTAACGGTTTCCCCCTCTGAGTTAGTGGTTGTGTAGGTTTCAGTGACGTAGTAATGCTCTCCCTGCTTTCCGCTGTAGTGGCTGATGGTATAGGCATCGTAGGTCCAGTAGGGCAGATAAACGCCCTGAATGCCTTCCTGTTGCGCCATTTTTTTCAGCGAGTCGGGGGCAAACCAACGATTCGACAGCCACCTCCGGATTCTATCCCTGGCTTCCTTATGGGTCACGGCACAGGGCAATACTGCCTCTGGCGCAATGATGGGATCGGTAGATTTTGCCTGGGTGACAATGCCCGTGCCGCAGAAGGGGCATTTTCCTGCCGTATCGGGTGGTTCAAAAATGACCCTGGCTCGACAACCGGGGCAAGAGGCTTCTAATGCTGTTTCAGACAACTTAACCGTTTGCGATCGATTCACCTTGAGGTAGTCCTCATAGGACAACTCCTCAATTTCGGCTGCTGTCTGCGGAATTGCCTCTTCCCGCCCACAATAGGGACATTTGAGCTGTTTCGCCTTGGGGTTAAATTCTAGCTTGGCCCCGCAGCCAGGACAGGGGAAATGTTTGATGGATGGTTGATTGGCGGTCGTCATAGAACAGGTGAAGGGAGAAGGAAGGCAAAGGACAGAAGATAGAGAGGATCCCAAAGGAGCGCGAAGGCGCGGGGGAAATCAGGCGTCAGGGATGGGGAGGAGGTAGGCAGCAATTTTTTTCCACGCCCCATCTCCCTAACTCCTCATACCGATTTAAACCATAAACCTTGCACATTACCCCACCGCCTACGGCACCTCCCCTTGCCAAGGGGAGGTTGGGAGGGGTTGAATTTGCACTGGTTTCAATTCAAATTGGTATCACCCCATTAC
>JBAUTA010000825.1:0-1666 GCA_049581985.1 Kovacikia sp. | reverse complement strand
GTCCTCATCCAGTCCCATGCCCCAACGAGCAATCTGGCAGGCAAGGCTGGTTTTACCCACGCCTCCCTCACCCACAATCATCAGGCAAACCGATGGTTGCTTAAAAATGGGTTGTAAATCAGGAGCGGCTAAGGCATCAATCACCTGGGAACCCAGTTTGATCTGAATCGGAATGTGAGTTTCTCGCTCGCTCACCGTTTGCCGTGCTAAAAACCGTGGCTCTACCTGGGGTAAGTAGTCGGCAACCCAGCGATCGAGCACACGGGGCTGATACTTGAGCCAGCGTAAAACTCCAATCGGGACATCAATCTTGGTTCCCGGAATGGTCAGCTTTTCTGGCATTAGCAATAGCGAACGAGGCTTTAGCCCCAGGATGAGGAGATAGAGTACCCCCAAGCCTGCGATCGACGCTAGCCCAATCCCGACGGTTGAGTTCTTTTCGACCCAGGCTTTCACCTGCTCTGTCCCTGCAACGGGGGCAGGGGTGCCCAGAGTTTCCAGCGCACGGATGGCATTGATTTGAATTGATCGATCTTCTTGCTTGTCCAGTCGTCGCTCGGTCAGGGTTTGAGTAATCTCAACGGTTTCAGAGGGCTGAGTTTGGGCGATGCGAGTCAGGGCGGCGATCGCCAACATCCGCACGTCCGCTGGCTGACTGGTCGTATTTAACACCTGAATCAACGGCTTCACAGAGGGTTTGCCGATCGTTGCCAGGGTATCTCCAACCCCTAACCGCACCTGGAGATCCGGATGCTGCTGCATAGCTTGGATCAGCTCTGGAACGGCTGACTCTCCACATTGGCTCAGGGTTTGAGCCGCTTCTTTCGCCTGACCTTGGGCTGCCAGTTTGCCAATCTGAGTCCGAATTTCGGTTGGTTTACAGGCAGATTGAGCCTTGACCCCATTCATGCTGCCGATCGAAAACAGGCTAGTCACACCGATCAGCCACAGCACCGGGATGGCGCGAGGGATACCGATCGATTGACGACGCTTGCCCATTACATCGATCTGGAGTTCATCGTTTTCAGTCCATCCTCAGTCAGGTGTCCTGTACTGCGATGGGTCATGCCCTGGAAACATTGGCATTTAGACCAGAGCCAGCAAAGACCCATCGAAGCTTGGGATTAGCCTATCAGCCATGACTACAACAACGCAACACGCTGCGGCGATCGCCCCACTGTAAGCCACCTGCCAGTGTAGAAATAGCGGTATTTGGGCATCTCATTAGCCATTCCCTCATAGGGATTAACTCGAATGAGTCCGTGCTTCATTGCCCACTTGCAAGCAGCATTCAGTTGCATCAAGGTCTTTTTCACCTGATGGACGGTGGTAAGCTGCTCTAGCTTTTCCTTAACCTGCAACGCATCCATTAGCGACACATCCCCCAACTGTTCCAATAGTCGGGCAAAGCTCACATAGTAGAGGCGGGTCGTTTCCTTAACGCTAGAAGCCTTGTAGCTTGTGTATTGAGTCCAAAGATCCTGAATTGTGGGTGTAAGGTTGGGTGTAATTTCTTCAGAAGTTTCCAAACTAATAGCAGCTTGGGGTTTATATTTCGCTAGAGATTGATCAAAGTGCCCAGAAAGAATATCTAACTCAATCTCTCGTGCTTTCATCTCAGCCAGTTTCCGGTTCTTTGGTGTATCCGCAAAACCCAGAGAGATAT
>JBAUTA010000824.1:0-2838 GCA_049581985.1 Kovacikia sp. | reverse complement strand
GGTTGAGGCTCAACTTGGGCTGGCGATCGGCCTGCTGGCACCTTAGCGGGTGGCCCATTGGTTAATCCCTTCGCTGACCCATCGTTTGTTTGAAGGACTGCTGTTTGAGTCACTGCCACATCTTTTGTGTGAGCCGTAGAAACGACGGGCAATCCTACACTGAGAATCAGACTGAGAAACACCCAGAAAATTAGACTGAGGAAAAACAGAATTAGGCATCTGCATCCCTGTTGATGGCGCTTCCACACTCTTCGAGGAGGCCTCAGCCAGACTTGTTCCCAGGGAATCGGTCGATTCTGCTTGCAACCCATCGCTAGTTATGGCTCCGGCTGAGAGAACGAGAATCCTTGAAGGGAGTCTGCCAGATACATCGGCCTGCCCGGATAGATGACGGCAGATCTGCAACCAGAATAACCTCTCCCTGATCGTTTATGAGCCATCCCTGAGCTTCCACAACTTGTTCCAAAGAAGAAGCTGCGGAAACCGCTTCTGGCATCGGATCAGCAACAAACTCTCCAGCCCATTGGCCTGGCAGCGAAATATCACCCAAAATATCACGAGTGGACAGAGGATCGGTCGGTTGGGGGCGTGCCCCCCCACGCCCAACCATAATAAACCGACTGGCCGTTGCCCCCTGCTCCGGCTGACATCCCTGCAATAGAGCGGCTCCGTGGGGGCTTTCTGGAGGCTGAAGTAGCCCCCGTTGGGTATCCCGATCGGGAACATTTCGCTTGACAATACCAACAACTCTAAAATCTGAACTAGCCGTAATATCGCTCAAAGGAGTCAATCGGGGCCGGGCTTCAATTCCATAAATTCCGGTGGCGATGATATCAACCTGCCCTCCACTCCCCTGCACCGCATGGGCCGCAATATCGCTATTTTCACCGGATACCGCCACGATGAAACCCTTGGGTGCTTCAATCCGAATATTTCCACCGGATGCGGTTCCGGTGGCATTGGTACTGATTCGGCTACCCTGACGCAGAACCAGCAGTTTCGTTTGCACATCAATGTTTGCCCGATCGCCCACAACCGTATCCGCAGTCAAAGTTGCCTGGTTGTTCAGCAGAATGGTATTGGCAGTGATATTCAGGTTGCCAGCAGCGCCTTGCCCTGGTAAAAATGGCGAATTGGTTGTGCTGGGGAAGTTGCTGACGCTAATCGTAGCCCCGTTTTCCACCATCAGGCGATCGGTCGCAACATTCAAATTACCACCGGAACCTGACCCTGCTACCGCCCTGGCAAATAAACCACTGCGCCCTTCTGGACTCTGTCCCGTCAATTGCACCCAATCAGATGCCTCAACGACCAAATTACCCGCATTGCCAGAGCCAAAGGTGCCACTCGAAATTTGCGCCCCCCCTGAGATGCGCAAACGATTAGTTTCAACTCTCAGGTTTCCCCCAGCCCCTGATGCAGCGGGGGCGACCATGGCAAACAAACCACTAGGCCTGAGAAACGATCCTCCATCAAGCGTAATGTTGCCCGCGCGGAGTGTAAGGGTTCCAGCATTTCCCGCCCCAAACGTATTGGCACCAATCTGGGCACCCTCTGTCACAGAAAGTTGTCCGATTTCCAGGGAGATATTGCCACCACGACCCGTCGCCGTTGAGGCTGAGTCTGCAAAAATACCGCTATATAGCGGAGCGCGTTTAGAAAGTCCCACTACGGCCAGGGAATCAGCCCGAATCGTTAAAGCTCCACCCCTCCCAGCCCCCAAAGTATCAGTCAAAATGACCGAACCATCCGCCACACTCACCTGGCGTCCCTGGATCGAGATATTACCTCCGCCATTGCCGCTGGCATCGATCGAAGCGGACTGGGTCAGATGGATATCCCTGAATTGCGATACCCCAGTGTAGTCAAAATGCCAACCAGGGTTCATGGCTATCAGTCCAACAAAACTATTTGCCCCCACACTGCCAATTTCAATTCGCCCCTGGGAAGCTGTCAGATTTCCCCCCTCTAGCCAAATCTCTCCACCAATCAAGCCAAGAGTTTCGCCCGGTGAAACCGCTAAACCAGCGCGATGAAAGTCCCGCACAACTTCGAAATTGGCAGGATTGAGAAACCATTGATTCCCCCCTCCCCTAACAAAGATGGGAGCTGGATTAGCCCCAAACTGCAAGCCAACTGGAATGTTTACCGTCAGGAGAGGAGCGGAAAACGATCGATCCGTCGCACTAAACCGCGCCCCATTATCGAAAACAATGCTCTGAGCCGTGCTAGCAACAAACGAACCGCCAATATTGAGCACCGCATTAGACCCAAAAATCAACCCATTCGGGTTCAGGAGAAATAGATTCACCCTTCCTCCGACAAGGGTGGCAATGCGACCATCAATTGCAGAAAAGCCACCACCAGTTACCCTGGCAAAAATTGTCTGTGCCCCTGCGGCATCAAATACAGCCTCGCTGCCCGTTGGGATAGAGAATTGGCTAAAGCTATGAAACAGCATACGGGTAACACGAGTGCCTCCCGTAATCAAACAGGAACCACCCACACAAGATGTGAGCGGATTGCCATTTACCTGTGTACCAATACTGCCATCCCCTGCAATCTGAGCATCCGCAGCAGATAGACAAAATGCAGCAGATAGACAAAATATAGTCAAACCAGCGATCGCAGCACTACAGGTAGCCCAGATCGGACAATGCCGTTTTAACAGCGATCCGGCTATGGCGGTTTTGAGAATCACAATAGACCTTGAAACCTTAAAAAAATCAACAGGGAACCTGTAAAGATATAGCGATTCTTACTTGCAGGTAGCATGAAGGGGTGGGGGGCTATCAATCGCTACTCCGACGATTTCTGCTTCTGGGCATGCTGAACACC
>JBAUTA010000823.1:0-2004 GCA_049581985.1 Kovacikia sp. | reverse complement strand
CTTCTGGGTTGTTAGCCAGGGCACGGGCGATCGCTACCCGTTGCTTCATCCCCCCCGATAGCTGTTTCGGGTAAGCTTGGGCAAACTGAGTCAGGCCAACAATCGCCAGATAGTGAAACACTCGCTCCTGAATAGCTGCTTTAGACAAGCGTTGTAGTTTCAGCCCGAAGCTAATGTTTTCGGCCACGGTTAACCAGGGAAAGAGGGTGTAACTCTGAAACACCATGCCCCGATCGGGGCCGGGATCCTCAATCACCTCCCCATCCATCAGCACCCCTCCCGCTGAAGCAGGCATCAGTCCAGCAATAATATTCAGCAGCGTTGATTTTCCACAGCCCGATGCCCCTACGATCGATACAAATTCATTGGCCTCTACATACAGGTTGATGTTGTCTAAAACTAAAAGCTGCTCACCTTGTTGAGAGAAGTGCTTATACAGCCCTTGAACTGACAATTTGGAGCGACGAGACTCGTCTGAGAAATCACCAGGCATCTATAAAAAGGGGTTAAGGGAATGCTTTAAAGGTCCTTTGGAGGGAGGTAAAGGGGGGAAACCCCCTTTTGGGGGCGAAGCTCCCACTCCCCCCTGATGCAAAATTGATGATTTGCACCACTAGTAGGTGACAGGGGTTCGGTAACAGGTGTTGTGCCTGAAAGAGCGTAGTGGGGATTGCCCCCACGAATTCATCTATGCAGCAACGCCAATTTTTACCTCCCAATTGCTTTAAAGAGCTTTGACAAAAGAATCATCCAGAGCCGCTTTGACATCAATCGGTTGTGGAATCAGATTCATCTCTTTTGCCGCCTTAGAAGCAAAATCGATGCTGTTAAACAAGCCCATGGGCTCACTTTGAGTAAAGCTGATGGTCTTGTTCATTTGCACGTCATAGAGCTTAACCCCCCCCATCTGTTCGGGCACCTCTGCCGCTTTAATGCTCAGGCTTTTGGCAATGATATCGGTGACTTCTGATGACTTTTCCCGAATTAGCTTGATGGCTTTATCGATCGCCCGCAGGTAAGCCAGAATTTCCTTTTGGTTTTTTTGGATTAAGTCCTGACGGGCAAGAATCCCATCCGGAATAACATTCGAGTCTTTGGTGGAAAAAACGACTGCCCCTTTGCCTTCCTTCGCTGCTTTGGTCATCCACGGTTCAAAGGTGACTGCCAGATCGACTTTTCCAGCGGTAAAGGCAGCGGCGGCGTCTGCTGCAGACAAATCAACTGTGGTCACATCATTCCGAGAAAGCCCCAATTTTTGGAGATATTTGCGCAGCAACAATTCCTCAAACAGAATGTTTTCACGGGCGACCTTCTTTCCTTTTAGATCGGCTCCCGTGTTGATGTTGCGTCCAATAATGCCATCCGCCCCATTGGAGTAATCTCCCTGGAAAATAACCTTAATCGACGGATCGCGGCTGATCTGGAGGACAGAATTAGGAAAGCCCTGCCAGCTTAAATCCACCTTCCCTGCCAGAAAGGCGGAGTCAGAATCTCCCTGGTTGGGGAAAAATACTTCCTTGACCGTAACTCCTTCTGCTTTAAACAGATCCTTTGCCATTGCCACATAATGACTGGCATACCCAGGCCAGGGTGAAACACCGACGGTAAGAGTTTTTGTACCGTTAGACGAAGATTGTTGAGAGTTGCAGGCAATTGGCAAAACTCCACAAATGATAAACAGAAGAATATAGACAAGGAAGGTAACTGTTCGCTTTTTCAACACTCGAATCACTGACCATCTCCAATGTGTGTAAATCCTATAGCAGTCCTAAATCAGTTGTGAGTTTGAGAGGCTTTGTGAGCAAGGATTCCAGTGGAATCCTTGCTCACAATCCAAATAGGATCGCTATAGTACAACAAATAAAGTTTTGAAAGGGGTGAAGGGGTGGAACCCCTGCTGGGGGCAAAGCTCCCAAACCCCCAGGCTGCAAAATTTAGTGTTTGCAATCCTAGACTGACCCAATCTGTGAAAACCACAGAACATCAATTTAATCGCCACAGTAA
>JBAUTA010000822.1:0-2778 GCA_049581985.1 Kovacikia sp. | reverse complement strand
GTCTAGACGCTAGCAAAGGGGACATTTTTGGTTCCTATCCTCCGATTCAAATGGTTGCGGAGCCAAACCTACCGGAAACAGGCGTGATCCCTCGGCGGGTACCCTACTTTAGGGTTTCCGTGGTGTTAACCCTGCTAGCAATGCTGGTGCTGCTTGGTTTTTGGCTGCGTAAGATGACCTTCGTCAGATATCTGCTTCACCGCCATAAACTCTCTGGGTAGGGGCACGTATGACTCCATCACCTTCCGATCGCCCCCCCTCCTCAGGCTTTCATCAACTGCATGGACAGGTTCAGCACTGGATTTGGCAGCAGAAATGGACAGAGCTGCGCGAGATTCAGGAACAGGCGATCGCCCCTATTCTGGCAAGAAATACCGATATCATCATTGCCGCTGCCACCGCTGGTGGAAAAACGGAAGCGGCATTTTTGCCCATCTTTTCCCGTTTGTTGAGCGCGCGGGAGGAAGGGGGGGGAGCCAATCTAGTCGGCATTCAAGTCCTTTATCTCAGCCCCCTCAAAGCCCTGATCAATGACCAATATCGTCGCCTATCGGAACTGGGTGAACTGTTGGATATTCCGATTCATCCCTGGCATGGCGATGTGGATGCGGGGCGCAAGCAAAAGGTGCTTAAGCATCCGTCAGGGGTGGTGCTGATTACCCCAGAATCCCTGGAAGCGCTGTTTGTCCGGCGCGGCTATGAACTTGGAGCGACGTTTCAGGGATTAAACTATATCGTGGTTGACGAACTCCATTCGTTTATCGGAGTTGAGCGGGGGAAGCAACTACAAAGTTTGATGCATCGGGTTGAAGGGATCGTGCAAAAAGCCATTCCCCGGATTGGCTTAAGCGCAACCCTGGGCGATCTATCTCTGGCAGCCGATTTTCTCCGCCCTGGGCGAGGTGAGGCGGTTGTTCTAATTAACCCATTCAATCAGGAGGGTCAGGAACTCAAGATTCAGGTGCGGGGTTACCGCAAACTGGCCCCGATCGTCTCCCCCTCCCAATCTCAACCAAAGGCTGGGGCAGAGGATGCCCCAGATGAACAGGATATTGCAGCCCATCTATTCAAAGTGTTGCGCGGCACGAATAATTTGATTTTTATCAATAGTCGGGCAGAGGTGGAGTCCTATGCCGATCGCCTGCGCCGTCTGAGTGAACAAAATCGTGTACCGAATGAGTTTTTGCCCCATCACGGCAATCTCTCGAAGGAACTGCGGGAGGAAGCAGAAATGGCACTACGGGCTGAACGTCCTGCCAATGTTGTCTGCACCACCACCCTGGAAATGGGGATTGATATTGGTGCGATGACCTCGATCGCCCAGGTGGGTGCGCCTTTTTCTGTCACCAGTATGCGCCAGCGGTTAGGCCGATCGGGGCGACGGGAGGGAGATCCGGCAATTCTGCGCTGCTACATTTCCGAACCAGAAGTGACGCCAGAAACCTCTCCCCAGGACGCGCTCCACCCCGAACTGGTGCAGACGATCGCCATCATTAACCTGTTGCTAAACCGCTGGTGTGAACCGCCTGTTGTCGGCAAACTCCATCTCTCGACCCTAATTCAACAGTTTTTATCACTGATTGCCCAGTCCGGTGGCATCCACGCCGATCAGGCCTGGAATCTGCTGTGTCAAACGGGGCCCTTCACTAAGGTAGATCAGGCGCTATTTATCCAATTGTTGCGCTGTTTGGGAACCCATGACCTGATTCAACAAAGCCAGGATGGGGTGCTGTTGCCTGGCCTCAAGGGGGAACGGCTGATTAACCATTACAGCTTTTATACGGCGTTTCAAACCCCTGAAGAATATCGGGTTGTGACCCACGGCAAAACCTTGGGAACCCTACCCGTCAACTATCCCCTGGTGGAAAAAACTTACCTGATCTTTGCTGGATACCGCTGGCAGATTCTTTCCATTGATCTGGACCACAGAGTGGTCGAAGTGGCAAAGGCGGCGGCAGGAAGAGCACCCCTTTTCAGTGGGGGAGGTGGCTGGATTCATGACCGGGTCCGGCAGGAGATGTACAGGCTCTATTGTTCCGAGGAAATTCCCGTCTTTTTAGATGCCCCTGCCCGCGACTTACTCATTCAGGCAAGAGCCAACTTCGATCGCTACAACCTGGCTCAGGTCCCAATTCTGGCCTATGGCAGTCAAACCCTTATCTTCTGCTGGATGGGCGATAGGGTGATGAATACCATCCTGGTGCAGCTCCAGGCGCAAGGGCTAACCGCCAGCAGAGATGGGATTGCGCTTGTGGTCGAAGGCTTAACTGCCAAACAGCTTCTAAAAAAGCTGCGGACGATCGCCCAAAATTCTTCAGGGGATGCGATTTCCCTGGCTGCTAGCGTGAAGAATAAAATCATGGAAAAGCACGATCACTTCTTGAATGAAGAATTGCTTTGCCAGAACTACGCATCAGCCTATTTTGATTTGCCAAATGGATGGAACGTGATCCAGCACCTGGCAGGATTGGGTCTTACTGCGTCAGAATTTGGGAATCCAGTTCGGCAAGAATAATACCCAATTTAAATAGCGAACAGGACAGATTGGGGACGGGGTGCAGGGGTGGAACCCCTGGCTGGGGGCGAAGCCCCCCACCCCCATCTGCAACCTTCATTCTTTAAATTGGTATAACATCTTGCTGGGACAGGGCAAGATATTTTTTTTACACAGATTAAGCAGGGATTTCTTCACCCGATCGGTTGATTCAAGGGAATGAAGTCAAATTGCAAATATCCGTAGTACTCTGAACGAACTAGCTTTGATGGTCGATCTATTGA
>JBAUTA010000821.1:0-3959 GCA_049581985.1 Kovacikia sp. | reverse complement strand
CGAAGTCATTCCGACTTCGTGTTAAAGGCGATCGCTGTTCATGGGGTGGCGGCGGCCCTGGCATTTGTTCGGGAGCCTGATGAGTGGCTTGACCCTGTAACGAAAACGTTACAACCTGTGCCAGAATCGGAGCAGTTGGGGAGGGCTCCTCTTACCTTGTCAGAGTCCATTAACTCTCACAAGAAGGCTAAACGCGGTTCCCTCGGTATTTCGGGTTTTGGGAGGAAAATGGTCAAGTCTGGGGCCACGATTTTGGAGCGAGATTTTGGCCGACGGAATCTGACCCTGGCTACTCTGACTATCGGTTATACGGAGAAAAACCAATGGACAGCGATAACGGAGAATTGGTCGGAGATTGTAAGGAGGTTGTTGCAGGAGTTGAATCGTCAGCTGGAATCATCCGGCTTAAAAGGCTCCGTGCTCTACGTCACAGAGTTACAGGAGTCGCGTCTAGAGCGGTATGGCGTGCCGGGGTACCACTTGCACTTACTGTGGCCGAATTTAAGGCCGGGGTTGTGGTCGGTCAGAATCTCAGAATTACGCTCCATCTGGAGGCGCATATTGTCGAGTTATGTTCCATCGTCTCCCGGCTCCCCCCTCCCGAACCATCGGGTAGAGGTCGCAGTGGTGAAGAAGTCAGCGGCGGCTTACCTGGCCAAGTATCTGAGCAAGGGGCTATCGCCATCTGTCTTACTGCTGTTCAGACAGGCGGGGTGGGAGCCCCCAAAATCTTGGTGGGGTATGAGTTCCGTTGTGAGGCGGAAAATCAAAAAGGAGATTGTGACTATCGCTGATAGAACGGCGCGGTTCTTGATGGATGGAATCGAGTGTGGAATCTTCAGGGGGAGTATTTGTGAACACAAGCATGAATATATGGGAGGCATGGTTACGTTAGGGTTTTATGGATATCTAGGCGGATGGAATAGTGAACATGTTGTTAACGCTATGGCGAGCGCTGAGAAGAATGCAAGAACGAGTGATATCGCCAACGGCTTGGTGCCTGCCTAGAACGTATAAAAAATGACGGTCGCTGCCGTAAATGGCTCGAGCAGCCACACCGCTGGTACCAAGTCCCTCCTGTTGGCCCCACCGCTAGGGTCGAGTCCTGCTAGTGACAAGCTGGATCTGTTGAACACCAGTTTCTGTAAGGGGAACATGGTCATGGCAAATTGCTGGAGGAATATCACACTTGCTGGGTTGGTGACTCTCAGGCATGGACATACATAGGCGCAGGCTCTCTTGAATTTAGTGTTTGGGCTGATTGCCGATATTTCAACACAGAGGTTGTCCAATAGTTGTGGTTGGTCAAAAAGGTAGTCGGGTGCGTTTGCGTTTCCCCTGACTATGTTCGCCCGGTTCCGCTCGATGAACGTGGTCCCGAAATTGATGGTAGTCATATTCCTGTTTTATGTTTCTATTGACGGACAACGTTGATTAATGTTATGAAAAGCGGGCTGAAAAGCCCGCTGTTCGGTCGTTATCGGTTCCTGTCAAGACAGGTTGTCATCGACCTCCTTCAGAGCCCTTGCCCGTGATTTGGATTGGGCTGCCCAGGTAGTCGCCCGTTTGGCCGATGCCAGCGGCATCCCATGTCGCCTTGACCAGCACTGGGATCCGGCCACCTGTTCCCGCCTTGTATCCTGTCGGTACGGCTCCAGTGAAAGTGAAGGATACCCAACGTGCTACCTTGCCGATTTTGCGGCGACTCCCCCTGGCTCGGACTTGATCGGCTCCAGGTGTGAGCGCTCCAGATGGGGCTGCATTCACTGCGCCATTGATGGTGGCCGCCAAGGTTTCCGGTTGCAGCCGGATTGGATGGAGGTCTCCTAGGTCGTCAGCGTAGCGTGAAATCGTGAAAGCACCTTGGCTCATATAAGTTCTCCTTATTAGATTGATCGCAGACCTCTAGAATCATATACGTAACTGAGTCGTACGGGTACTCCTGGTCTATTGATGACGCTTGCTCCGACTGCTCCTGCCGGGTCTGGGCACGGAATCCACTGCCGCTTGAACTGAATCTTAATCGGCTCCATGTAGGAAGTCTGACCCGCTACGGACACCTCGAAAACGACGCTCCCGATGTCGGGGAGGTTGAGCGTAGGGGAGTCATTGTCGAAAATTTGTGTTGCGGGGCTGCCGGGGTTGTCTACCCAAGCCAGTACGCCGATGATTTTTCTGGCAGTTCCCGGCGCGCCGTTCGGTGGCTCTGGCTCCGGCGGCGTGTCTCCTGCCGGGTTGCCTGAATCGGGTGGTGGCCCTCCCCCAGGTGGCCCTCCTACTACGTCTCCCGGCGGTGGCTCTGGAATGACTCTGGTATCTGGGCGTGGCGGTACCGGCCCTCCTCCCCCTCCTGGCCCATCTATTCCACCTGGCCCGCCAATGTTTATATCCCCCGTTGTCAGGTTGATTTCGACGCCAAGACGTATCGGGATGTTTAGGGTAGGGTCTACAAAAGTGACGATCACGGGAGCCACGACTATCCCAACGGCGTTCACGGTTGGAGGGTTGAGCGTGATGTTCCCGTTGATCAGTGTAACAGGGCCGGTCGAGGGTGCGAAATTGATTGTGAACGGTCGGGTCTGCCATCCTGGTGGTGGTTGTGGCGGCGCTGGGTCCCCGCAATTGTCGGGGAGTCCGTCAATCCTGACAACTGAGTTGACGGCGTAGGATTCGTACGCGAAGCTATCGTTGTTCTGCCCTCCTGGCCCCACTAGGATCACATCACCCGTAGCAGTTGAGGCTACGATATTTAAATATTTAGTGGCTGGGTCAGATGTTGTATCTGGTTTGAAAAATATCGAACCTATCGGCCCTTTTACCCGTGTCGTGTTCGTCTGTGTGAATTGCTGAATTAATACGCCGGTGGATGGATTGAATATGTTATAGCGAATGGTAACTGTGACGTTGTAGAACACGGGGCACTGACCACCTGAAAATCCTGGGCTGGGCGGCGTTGGCGGGTTATCGTTGCACAAATTCCTGAAAAAGAACCCTGGAATGTTTGGTATTTGGTCTCCAGGAGCCGGGATGTTGTCGGTACTTGTTTGTCTTAGGAGGTACCCTGCGAATTCGGCCTGCCCTCGAAGGATTGCGCAGACCGTGCTCCTGACTGTGTCTTGAATCTGTGTCTCAAATTGTCCCATTTTTGTTCATCCCTTTGTTCCTGTTTCTGTTCGCGGAACCATTCACAAAACCGTTCACAAAAACCGTTCCCGGATCCGTCCTGGGTAGGTCGGGTCGTCTTGAATCCCGAACGTTCGGGATTATACCATGCCCGTCAACCCATTTGGCCTATATGCCCGGCCCCTATACCACAGTTTGCCAGAAAAGTCAAGAAACTACCCACTTTTCCCACTTTTCCCACTTTTCCCACTTTTCCCCCTTTCCAGAGTACCCACTCTCCCCCCCTTGACTTGACCATTAAAAGGCTGATATTTTAGGGATCCTGAGCTAGGTTTCAGCCTCCTAAGCTCAGGGTCAAGCCAAGCACGCCACCACTCCAGGGGTGGCGTGCCCCTCCAAATTTCAAGCCTATATATGGAGAAAAACGAATATGTATGTGGTTCGTTCACAAGAAATTGTCGAGGTGTGCCTCTGCGGCTCTCTTTTTGAGACGTTGTGGGAAAAGGGCAGCCTTTCCTTCTCGACTTCTGGGGGATACCCCTTGCCTCTGGAGTTCGCGGTTGTGGTTACCCACCGGGCCAGTCCCAATATGAAGCCGATCGATGGCCGGTCAATGTTTTTCGGATTTTGTGCTTGGGAGTTGATAAATGTTCTGCCTAAGGGCCGCCGCAAGAGTTCTACTTATGCTTATCAGTTGACCGTGCGCGAGGTGTGTCGGATGCAGCAAGGATCTTTAGTGGTTTAGTTTTTATGGCGAGATTGCGGGGCCGTATCTGGCCTGATGGGACTTGGGGGGTCGGTTTCGAGCGCAAGCTGAAACCGGCCCCCCTCTCTTT
>JBAUTA010000820.1:0-3936 GCA_049581985.1 Kovacikia sp. | reverse complement strand
TTAAAGCCAATCACCTGGATTGCTGTTTCCTTATGGGTATCAGGATGTTTCCAGGTGATTAGATTGGAATAAAACGCCTCCCCAGATTTCACACCGGGAATATCTTTCGCTTGATACAGTCGTCGTCGTGAGAAAGTACTGAGATTTTGTGTATTTCGAGCTTGCGGATTGACTAATACAATGTCTGCATCTAAAGCGCGACTTAGCTTTGTGTTGCTGTTATACAAGGCGCTTTGAAAGCCCAGTTGCATAAAATTGATTTGTCAATCAATTACTAAAGTCAACGGTCGTGCTAAAAGGAGTCCCAGGCAAGACGACCCCTTAACCATCGCCCTGGCAGATCCGGGCTGGCAAAATTGGGCTGAAACGACGATACTCTGCCAGGTACTGTTCTAAAACCACAAACTGAAGCAGATTCAACCGATAGTAAATCCAGCGCCCTTCCTGACGCGACTGAACCAATTGAGCTTCTTTTAATGCCTTGAGATGAAAAGACAACTTGGATTGATTAACACTCAAGGCTTCACAAAGTTCACAGACACACAGTTCCTGCTCTCGGAGTAAATCGAGCACTTGCAGCCGAAGGGGGTCAGAGAGGGCATGGAAGCCAGAAACAATTAAAGTTGATGGTAGGGAAGGTGCGGATTGCATCAATTTTTATTGTATTAACTTTTGTTGATGTGGCCTGTATGAAAGTGGCCTGTATGAAAGTGACCTATATGAAAGTGGCCTATTGATCTGACATTCTATTTTAGGCTCTATTTCATTGAAGTCATTCCTAAGCCTTTTTGCCCCTTCCTAGCTCGACGCACTTGTGTAAAACCGCAGGGCAAATCTCCAGAAAGCTGAGGAGGCAAGAAATAGGGCGATCGCCAAAAAACCTGCCCCAAGCGTCCAAATCAATTCACCCTGTCCCAAAATGACTTGAGTGGGAACCGTGGTCAAAAATGCGACGGGCACAACAAAGGTAAAGAAGAAACGGTACGCTGCCGGATAGGCTGCCATCGGGAACCTGCCAGCTTCTAGCAGCCCCCGCAAAACTTCAGTCACGTTGTAAATTTTGACAAACCAAATGCTCATTGCGCCTAGCATAAACCAGAGGCTATAGAGAATCAAAAAGCCAAATAAAATTGGGATTAGACTGATCAAATAGTTGTTTGCGTGCAACCCTAACCGCATCCCGGCATACCCAATGACGAATAGGCCAAACAGCAGGTCAGGCACTCCCCAGGGCGAAAGGGTATGGGTTGAAAGCCAGAACTGGGAGCTAATTGGCTTTAGCAAGACAAAGTCCAAGGTACCCTGTTGAATATGGCGGACAATGCGATTCAGGTTAGGAGCCAAAAAAGTGCTGGAAAAGCCCTGGAGCAGAGTAAACATACCCAGGACGACGAGCGCCTGCTCCCAACTCCACCCCTGAAAGGTATAACCTGTGCGGTAGAATAGAAACAGGCCGAACACACTGCCGGTAAGATTTCCCAGGCTACTGAGAGCTGCCAGCAGAAAATTCACCCGGTATTCTAGCTCAGCGGCGATCGTCGCGGCCCAAAACAACCTTAAAACTTGTAGATACCGTTCCATATATCTGCCCTGTCCCTAATTTCGCCTTAACCCTGAAACCCTGACTATCAGCAGAACTAACCTCACCCTGTGCGCGTTTATTCCAACGCTGTGCTATAGTTCCAGTGTAAGAATTATTTTCGGCTGTGAAATTCATCTTTGTTCTATTGACAAGTGTTTCTCCGGATCTAACTCTCTACATTCATTGATTTCTTGGAGACATTATGTCAATTTACGTTGGTAACTTATCCTATCAGGTCACTCAGGAAGACTTGGAGCAGGCTTTTGCAGAGTATGGAACTGTCAGTCGCGTTCAGTTACCGACTGATCGGGAAACGGGTCGTCTCCGGGGATTCGCTTTTGTCGAAATGGGTACAGAAGCAGAAGAAGCAGCGGCCATTGAAGCATTGGATGGGGCTGAATGGATGGGACGGGACCTGAAGGTTAATAAAGCAAGACCCCGC
Source organism: Kovacikia sp. (assembly GCA_049581985.1). GTDB lineage: Bacteria > Cyanobacteriota > Cyanobacteriia > Leptolyngbyales > Leptolyngbyaceae > Kovacikia. The sequence goes on along the minus strand of JBAUTA010000820.1, from coordinate 1,912 downwards.
GAAGACAGAGGTTCTTCTCCGCGCGGTAGTTGGGGTGGTGGTAACAGTCGCGGCGGTAGTGGCGGTCAGCGGCGATTTTAAGCCCCTGCTAAAGCTTAAATTCTAAAGTCTTCAGCAGATCAGGGCGACTGCTTTAGTCTGCTGGGGGCTTTTTTTGTTTTTGGGATTTTACTTTTTATCTTTCTGGCTTGTATCTCAAATGTCTATCAGTTAAGAGGAGAAACTCATATGGCTCAAGTGATTTTGGGAGAAAACGAAGGCATTGAATCAGCTCTACGAAGATTTAAGCGCCAGGTTTCTAAAGCAGGAATTTTTCAAGATATGAGAAAAAACCGCCACTTTGAAACCCCTCTGGAAAAGGAAAAGCGCAAAGCTCTGGCAAAACATAAGCAACGTCGCTATCGTTCTAGCCGTTAGTAGGTTTTGTTTGGCGATTGCCTGCCTGTAAAATTCAACTTGCTCGTGGATAAGGACACTGAAAGTTCTGCCCTTGGTAGCCATTTCCTTAGGTTAAAGCGTTTCAGGTAGATTATGAAAATTCCTGAGCTTCTGAGTCGATATGCGGCAGGGCAACGAAACTTTAGCGGCATCAATTTGATGGCAGCAAGGTTAAGAAATGTCGATTTGAGACAGATCAATTTCAGCTCCGCGGATCTCACCAGCGCTAACCTGAGTTATGCGTACCTTAACGGTGCGGACTTTCAGAATGCAAATTTACAAAATGTAGATTTGAGCAGTGCCAATTTGACCCAGGCAAACTTCACTGGGGCAAATTTGGTTGGAGCCAATTTTACAAATGCCAACCTGACTGAAGCTAACCTGACCCAGGTTAATCTGCGGGAAGTTAATTTGAATCAGGCGTATATGCGTCGAGCAATTATGCCAGAGGGTAGCGGGAACAACCAGTAGATAGACTGACTCAATCTCTTTAAGAGTAGCCACTGTGACCCCAGAAACTATACGAATTACTACTAAGCTAAGGCGCGAGTTCTACGACCTGTTTGTTGCTGAGATGAATGTGCCGGTGAAGATTAGCCATAACAGTAGCTATTTAATCGCCTCCTGGATTGACAACAGACGCCAGCTTAACTACGTGAATATCTATGCCCATCTAGCCCCCGATGATCTATTAGACCAGCGCCCCTTTATTCTTCGATTAGCAATTAATAAGGGAGTGGGTCATGTTACCCTGCTCAAAAGAGACCAGTTTTATTTGGGGCTGAATCCGGATTGGCAGTTTGAGCTAACCGTATTACCAGAGGAAATCTTAGATTTTTTGCCCTGGATCATTAGTTTGATTAAGGCAAAGACAAAGGAGTTGTCTTCCTTTACCCAGACTCCCCCCCATCCGATTCATTTGAATCTCCCCAATGTACTTCTTTCTAATGAAATCTGGACTCAGAAGGCGGAACGGGTTGCCGGGTTACAAGGACAGGTCTAGGGGTCTGTCAAAATTGTTTTGAAGGTTAAAAACCCTCGAAACATCCTAAAAATGGGTTTTGTGGATTTGAGTGATCCCTCAAATCGATCCTGACGGACAATTAGTACAACAAAAATAAAGTTTTAAAAGGGGCGAAGGGGTTCCACCCCTTCTTGGGAGGGAAGCCCCCCCTGTCGCAAAATTTGGGGTTTGCAACAGGAGGGATTAATTCTTGCTTTCGTAATTTTATTTTTATTCGATCGGCGGCGGGTTTTGCCGGATTTGGGCAGCGGTCAGCGTCGTCATATTGAAAGCCTGCCAGTTTGGGGTAACGTACTTAAATTTGCCAATTGCTATATCGCCATTTGTGGCAAATTTATTCCATTCCGCAGTTAAGTTTAGCCAGTAGTCTCCCCCCATACTCAACAGATAGCGAGCCCGTTCCAGATCCCCAGGCTGTTGAGGGTTATCGACAACGAGGCGGGCTTGAAC
>JBAUTA010000819.1:0-1630 GCA_049581985.1 Kovacikia sp. | reverse complement strand
CCCCCTTCGTTGATTGACAGCTTAACTAAAAACTAAGAAGCGTATTCCAGCTAAACTTCTGCAATGGCAGCATTATTTTCATGCTTCCCTCGTCGCCTGATGCGCAAAAATGCGATGGTTGCCTTTTGGGTAATCTGAGATGACTCTCTGCCAAAACTGTTGGGCAGGCAGATTGCCTTCTTGGGGGGTTACCTGCCATCTCCCCTCAAATTGGTCAAACATTCGGTGGGCCACTTCTCGCCCAATCCGCTGCTGCCGATACTTCCGCAAAATGAAAAACTCCGCCATCTGCCACAGGGGTTCAGTCACATCTAGCTCCAACTGCCTGACCAGCACAACCCCTGCCAACTTCCCCTCCACTCGCACCAAAAACGGAAATCGGTCAGCCTCCGTCCAGTAGTAGTCCAAGTAGGGGTAGTCAAACAGCCCTTGGTCATTGACATCCTTGCCGTTGAAATCGCTGTAGTCATGCAAACACAGCTGCAGGAGATGCCGTAACACCGGCTTATCCTCAACCTGGGCAGGCAGGACCTCAAGATTCATCGCTATCTCACCACCCATGACCTCACCCTTCCCCGACATACCGCCGCACAGACGCCGACTGAAATAAATCCCAGCCTCATGCATAGCCTCCAACAGGGGTTTGACAGTTTTGATTTCACCCAATTGCTTCGGCTTAACCAATCATTGTCAGACAAAAGAGCGATCGCTAGAAACCGTTATGCTGAAACTAGTAAAAGGCAGTTCTCAAGAAGGCCCTTTCATGCACACAGTCACCCTTACCATTCCTGAGGAAGCCCTGCAAGCGCTCCAAACCACTCCCGACAAGCTGAGCCAGGAAATGCTGATGGTCATCGCGGTTAAGCTCTATGAACTAGGGCGATTATCCTCCGGTGCTGCGGCAAGCCTGGCAGGCATTCCTCGAACCGATTTTCTGAGTAAGCTGGGCGACTACGGCGTAGATACCTTTCGCCTGTCCGAAGTTGAACTAACTGGGGATCTTGCCAATGCCTGAGGTCATCACCGATACCTCACCGATGCAACACTTCCATCAAATTGATTATCTGGATCTGCTCCCCACTCTGTATAGACAGATGAAACTCCCCCAGGAGTAGCCAATGAACTTGATCAGGGCCGCACTCAGGGCATCTGATTGCCCGACCCGACTTCTCTATCCTGGATTACACTGTGCACTGTGCCCCCATCCATCCTGATTCCAGACCTGCAAAATCTCGGTGCAGGAGAACACGAGGTTCTCGGTTTAGCTGTCACCATCCAGAATTCTCTAGTGATCTTGGATGAGGCTTTGGCAAGAAGCTACGCTCAGCAACTGAACATTTCGGTTACTGGTACATTGGGAGTCCTCTTGAAAGGCAAGCAGGCAGGCACGTAAAGACCATTGCCCCACTCCTTGACAGACTGAATACCTTAAATTTTTGTTTGGCACCCGCGACCCGTGCTGCGGTACTAAAATTAGCCAACGAATAATTGTGAAAAAACCGTAGAAGTGCCGCTTGAGCAGTCACTCAGCTTTTGGGACTTAATAAACCTAATGATCCCCTAACCTTGAATTGATACTGTCACCCATGGTTAAAGCCAATGGGGGTGGAGGGGGTGAAACCCCCTGCCT
>JBAUTA010000818.1:0-2363 GCA_049581985.1 Kovacikia sp. | reverse complement strand
GCTCAAATGGGGGCTGCTCAAATGGGGGTTCCATTGCTTGAGGTTGGTTTACAGGGCTGAAAGGTGGTTGGAATGAATTATTAGATGCATTATTAGAAGTCGCGGGACGAATGGAAAACAGTTGTTGTGCTACGGATGCCAGACTCGATTCGTCGGGCAAGGGCACTTGAAATCCTTCAAACAATTCCCCCGCCAGAATTCCAAAAAATTCTGATTGGGAAATGGGCGTGACAGATCCCAGTCCTCCAGTTGCACTGACGGCGATCTTCTGCCCCTGATTGACCGTGACACGGGCGGAGCGATTTTTCAAACCAGAAACGATCACACTCCCGTAAAGAACTTTGATATTGCCCCGTTGTCCGGTTCGCTCCAAAACATAGAGGGTGCCTCGATTGGTCGCAATAACTGAACCAATGCAGCCCCGTGTCCCAGACACTAAAGCTTTGCCCCGCTCCAGCCGAACACACTCACCACCAATGGTGAAGGAGGAATTTTTGCCCAGTCGAATTCCCGCCGACCCCGTAAATAACAATCCCGTTCTAGCAGCCTGTTCTGTAAGTACTCGCTGCCCCAAACTCGCCTGGTAACCTGTTTTTGCCTGGGATTGATTAATCAAAACTCTTTGCGTATCGGGGGTATCGATAATTTCGACAATTCTTGCATTACGGATCGATTGCGAATAGGCAGGCAGTGCTGTGGGTGCGATCGCTAGAAGCAACCCAAAACTAACGAGCGATAGACGCTTGAACCACCTGGAATGCTGAATTGAAGAGGGTTGATGGAGATGCAGGAACATAGGGAGGGCTTCCTCTTGAAATAACTGGTATTAAGAAAAACTCTTCTCTAACAGCCAGGAATCCTCCGGATGAATTGAAGAAAGATGATTATGGGTGGGGCCAGAAAGTAAGGGTGTAGCATTCGGGAGAGCATCCTTGTCTCACCGGAAAAATCCTTGCCCAAATGTTGCGTCCCTACGTCAGAAAATTCTGGTCTAAATGCTGCGCCCCTATGTCGGGTCAATCCAGGCTGGGTGAGAACCAGTAACTTTTTTCAACCTATTTTCCCCCCAGGGGGACGGAAACATGAATAATAGAGATAACCAGAAATCCTGATTTCCTGTTATGCCTCGTTCTACACCGAAACAGAAATCCCCGATTCCGAAGTCAAGCTGGGATACAGACACTGAACTTGTAGGGCTGACCTTCAATTTGCAGCCGCACCAGGTTATTGTGGTTCCTCCCCATTACACCACCGAACTCCATTCCTGGTTTCTTGATCAGGTTCGCCGGACTAATTTTGAACTTTCGACCCGTTTGCACGATGGGCAATCGGAGAAACCCTTTACCATTTCTCCGATCGAGGGAGTTGTCGAATCCCAGGGGCATTTCCTCCGCTTTAGCTCCGATCGCACCTATCATTGGACCATTACGGGGCTTTCCCGATCGGTTGTGGACTGGCTCAGTCAGTGGTTACAATCCCCTCCAACTGATATTCACCTCCGCAGTGGTTCCCTGCGAATTGAAGCCTGGGAATTTGCCCATCCTCCAACGACCTACGACGGGCTGCTGCAAATTCCTGGCTCCAGTCCGCCGACCATCACCCTCAGTTTCTTAACACCGACTAGCTTCCGGCGGAAGGGCAACCATCTCCCCCTACCGTTACCCACCAACGTATTTCAGAGCTATCTCCGTCGCTGGAACCATTTCTCCAGGGAAGAGGTTGATCAGGACATGTTCCTGGATTGGATTGACGACTATACGGTGATTCTGCGCCACCAGATCCGCTCCACTAAAACCACGGCGGGAAAAAGTGGTTCTGTTACAGGGTTTACGGGTTCAGTCCAGTTTGGGCTTTCCAGTCAAGCCTCCCAGGATCCAGAGCTGGTTGAACTGTGGCTGGCACTCGGACAACTTGCCCCCTACTGCGGCACCGGGCATAAAACAACCTTCGGTTTAGGCCAAACCCGAATCGGATGGGTGGAAGAATCAAGCATCGAAACGTCTTTTTTACAGAATCTTTTGGCGCAACGAATTGCAGAATTAACGGAATTGTTTGTTTCCCAACGTCAGCGCACCGGAGGCAAGCGTGCCGCTACTATCGCCGCCACCTGGGCAACCATTCTGGCCCGACGGGAAATGGGAGAATCCTTACAAACGATCGCCCAGGACCTGGAAATGCCCTATGAAACGGTAAAGACCTATGCCAAATTAGCTCGTCAAGCCTTGAAATAGGAAGGCTTTTTTGGGGCGATCGGCTTAACTGCAAATCCCCTATTCTTCCCCAGAATCCTCCTTTAACCTGGCCAAATCTGCGGGAGTATTACAGTTAAACAATAGGGTGCGCTGGCGCAGCCGTTCCTGGGG
>JBAUTA010000817.1:0-2403 GCA_049581985.1 Kovacikia sp. | reverse complement strand
TCGACAATCACGGCTCCGGGTTGCATCGATCGCACCATTGCTTCCGTCACAACAATGGGTGCCCGCCCTCCCCGCTGTAGCACAGCCACCACCACCAGATCGGCGGTTTGCACTTCCTGGGCAATGGAGTCCAGATCAGACAGGCGGTAGCGAATCGTGGGAGACAGGGTTTGGGCAATTTCTGCTGCCCGCTCTGGATATCGTCCCATCAGGCAGGGATCCGCTTCGATACCAGTCCCCCGTTGCGCCGCATGTCGTCCCACTACACGATCCCCATGGCGTAGTTTTCTTGTACTACGCACTAGCCGAAGTGTGGTACAGATGAATTACTCTATCCCTGGTGGCAACCTGCGGAATGTCGGATGACTACTACTCAACTCACAGCGATCGCGCTAAGCCTCCTGATCTTGTTTCAGACGGACGGCCTATTTGGAAAAGCCGGAGTGCCCAGACGCAGGGAAGGTGGTGGCACTCGCCACACCCAGCTATTCGTGAAGCAGCCACCACCTAAAGGGAAGCGGTTTGGATCCTCCGGTTCTTCTCAAGCCATCCAGCTCTCAGCTTTTTGTAATAGTGTGGGCGCTGGCAAGCATTCAGTCTGGGAGGTCTACCCGAACCTGCATACCAGTTGTGCCAGTGGTGAGCGCAATCAGGGTTAGTGCGAACCTTGTGGTGGTCATCACACAAAGGAAAATAATGCACTCCTGATATGTAAGCCTGCCGCTTCTGTCGGTTGACGTAGATCGCATGATGCACCTCGGTTGCTCTAAGCTCGCACCCTGGGAAACTGCACAGCCCCCCAGTAGAAGCGATTGCCGCTGGGCGCAATTCAGACAGCCAATTGGGTGGGTATCTCTCATCTTCCACATCAGCTTGGCCTGAAGCGAGTCCCATCAAACGCCCCAAAACCCTTCTTGGTGAGAGTTCGGAAGACTTCCCAGATTTGCTCTTTCTCCCACTTCTTGAAGCGGTTGAGATTGGCTTTGATTGTGCTGGCTGTGACCGTCTTCCCCTGTTGGTGCTTCTTTCGGGCATATTCCAAAACCTCACGTTCATTGTCGGTTAGCGAGTCGTTCAGGATGCGATCGCTGTCGTTGAACAGTTTGTTTAAAGCTTCCTGTTCTGGCGACAGTTCCTGCTGTTCTGCCTGGTCCACGAGATCCCAGATATCTTCGTTCTCCCGCTGCGCCACAAATAGGTTTGCGCTGACCAGCTCGGCATACTGGTTGGGGCGAGGCAAGCTAGCCACGAATGGTGGTTGACCTGGCACCTTGAACAAGGCATAGAAACCGCTGGGAGGTGGGTCAAGACCCTCCTTGAGTTCTGCCTGCGCCCGTTTTTGTCGGGCATAGATTTGGGCTTTCAATTCCGCTCTAACCTCCCGTGGTGGGGAGCAATCATCCAGCCCCTTCATTGCGTTTTCTCGCAACCAGAAGCGTGTGCAGTTGTTGAGGTTGGCTTTTTTCATGCCGTAGTCGCTGCACATGGGAGACTGCCCGATCGGAACCGCAATCACTTTTGTGGAACGTCCCACTCGCAGCGTCCCCAGAATCGGTTCAGAGGCTTCCTTGCTGTAGGTAGCAATCAGGTCTTCCGCCTCATCAATGATGTACAGAATCGGTTTCCGGTCTGGTTTTGGCTTTCCTGCAATTTCAGCTTCTGCCGCTAACTGGAGGCGATCTCGCACTTCTCTGTGCATGTCGTGTAAGCCATCCAGGGCATTGGGAAGCTCATTGCCAAACTGATCGGTCAGGCGATCGTATCCCTTGTACTGGGGAACTATGCGTTGCCCCTGAATCACCCAATCGCTATCGGGGAACTTGGGGTCAACGATGACAATCTCAATGTCCTCCCCGTACTCGGCCTGGACCAGGCAGGCGATGTTGTTGATCAGGGTGGATTTCCCAGCGCCGGTGTCGCCCGAAATGAAGTAATGAACCGCTTTGACCAGCGCTTTGCGTAGCTCGGTCGGGTGTGGTTCTGGGATCGGGTTTTCCTTCTCTCCGGTCGGGCGGTGCTGCTCTGGTTCGACCAGGGCAAATTGAATCTCAATGTTACCGATATCCGTGAGTCCGATATCGGGTTCCCCCAGGCCCACACGGGCATGGATTTCTTTGGTCAGTTGCTCAACCTGGGACACCTTCACGCCGTCTCTGGGCTGAAGTTCAACACTGATCACAGCCACGTCTGCCACCTCCACCTTGTAGGCAGTGACGTAATCGCAGGGAGCCTTATATTCCAGGAGGGTATCGATCACCTGGTTCGCAACCCAACCGGGATAGCCAGCGTTCCCTTTGGGGCGTTTGATGCCGTTGGCACTGGCAAGGGCAGCATTGAGCTGGTTGATTTCCCCGTGGTAAAGCTGCTCACGGTTGATAAATTCCTCAGCAAGGGCATCCCGCC
>JBAUTA010000816.1:0-6544 GCA_049581985.1 Kovacikia sp. | reverse complement strand
GGCATGGGCAACCTCGGACTGCCGCAATGGCGACCCCACCTTTTGTTTTGCCCGCCAGATCCGCTCTACGGAAGCTTGAATCCGTTCTAGCGAGATGCGTCCGGCTTCCACGGCGGCGCACACCGCCGCAATTGCCCCAACCGGATCCAACGGCATCAGTAAGATGTCTGCGCCGGCTTCTACCGCTAGCACTGCTGCTTGATTCGCTCCATACCGATTGGCAATGGCTCCCATAACCAGCGCATCCGTCACGATCAAGCCGTCAAAGCCCAACTTCTGCCGCAATTCCTGGGTCAGAATCCGGGGGGAAAGGGTGGCTGGATAGATTGGATCCAAAGCGGGGATTTGCAGATGGGCACTCATTACAGCATCAACCCCAGCGGCGATCGCTGCCTCAAACGGAGGAATTTCAATCTGTTGCAGCCGTTCCAGGGAATGGTTGAGGACTGGCAATTCCAGATGGGAATCTACCGCAGTATCGCCATGACCGGGGAAATGCTTGGCAGCCGTTAGAACTGGGTGACGCTGCGCCCCCCGCAGGAAGGCGGTAATTAGACGGCTGACAATCTGCGGCGTTTCACCAAAGGCGCGGACGTTAATCACCGGGTTAGCGGGATTGTTGTTCACATCTACCACCGGAGCCAGCACCCAATTTAGCCCGATCGCCCGGGCTTCCTGAGCCGTTGTTGCGCCCATTTGTTCAGCCTCCTGTTCTGCCAGGTCAGGCTGTTGGGTGGCGATCGCGGCCAGCGCCAGCGGCGGTGGAAACCAGGTTGCCCCTGAAAATCTTTGTCCTACGCCTTCCTCCACATCCGCTGCCAACAGTAGCGGCAGCTTTGCCCAGGACTGGAGTTGTTGAGTCCGCAGTGCCAGTTCCCCCGCACTGCCGCCCAACAAAATCACCCCGCCCACCCCCAACTCCTGCAACCAGGATTGGAGAACCTCGGCTTTGGGTTCCCAAACCGGATACTGAATTTGATGGTCAAACAGATAGCCAGAGGCTCGCACCACTACCATCTGGGCAACCTGTTCCGTTAAGCTGAGGGAGGTAATGTCAGGAAGAAAAGGAGTCACAGGAATTTTAGCGTTTGGAGTAGGGAGGCAAAGGTCAGAAGTCGCTGGGGAAGCAAGGGCAGCGGGACAAATAGGCAGGGGAATGGGGGGAGCCCTGATCTTCCAGGCAATTCAAGATTTTTATCTTTCAACTCTCCCCGCTTGCGCCATCCCTTATTCCCCATCCCTTATTCCCCATCCCTCATTTCTGTCTCCTTTGACTCCGCCTCTGAACTTGCCTCTGGCTCTGGCTCTGCCTCTGTTCCCGCTGTTTGGCGTTCCTGGCTGAGGCGATTGAGCAAGGTTAGAACCCGATCGCCCCGCTCCAGGGAGTTATCTTCTAGAAAGACAACCTCCGGTGTGCGGCGCAGGCGAATTCGCTGACCTAATTCACTCCGAACATAGCCCGTAGCCGACTTCAATCCAGCCATTGTTTCAACTTTGGCTGCGTCAGTGCCATAAATGCTGACAAAAATCTTGGCATGCTGAAGATCGCCTGAAACGTTCACGTCAGTCACGCTGACCATTCCAGAACCAACCCGGTCGTCTTTGATGCCAGAAAGCAACATCTGGCTAACCTCGCGTTTAATCAGTTCGGCAACGCGGGCAACCCGACGATCTGTAGCCATACAATTGTGCCCTTGAATGTGCGATTGGCGATTAGCAGTTAGCAGTTAACTGCATCCCAACTAAGTCAATAGCTAAATGCTAGCAGCTTTGTCGTGCTAGACCGGACTTAGTCCCAACATCGCCCGCAGGGTAAACCCAACGAACGCCAGCCCACCGACAAGCACTCCGACCAGGGCGATCACTGCTACCGGATTCTTGAGCAACGGACGCAACGGTTTAATCGCGTTCAGAAAAACGCCCAAAATCGCAGCGAATACGAAAACGGGCCACTTAGAAACAGTATTCCAGAGGTTTTGCATAGGGTTTAGGATAAATCACTGAGGGATTAAATGAATTTAAATCCAATGGGGTAGAAAACATCTCCCCATCAAAACAATCTCCCCGTCAAAACATTCTAAGAAACAACGGGGTTGAGTGGACGGATTAGCCCGGAAATTGGTGATTCTGCTGCAACCTGCACGCATCGCTCTCAGCACGGTACACTGTTGAAATTGGATGCTGTAGTGATGCCATTCCGGATTGTGTTCATCAAGCCTTCCAATTTTGCAAATGATTTAGGACTGCTATGTCTGGCGGCTGAGTTCAGGAGTTATGGCAACATTTTTATTGGAATTAGGGACCGAGGAACTGCCCGCTGACTTCGTGGATGAAGCGCTGGAGCAATGGCGATCGCGCATTCCCCAAAGTCTCACTGAGCATTACCTCAGTTCCGAGGAGGTAGAGTTCTATGGCACTCCGCGTCGCCTGGCTGTGTTGGTGCGAGGGCTACCCCTGCGCCAGCCCGATCAGGTAGAAGAAATTAAAGGGCCCCCAGCCCAGGCAGCATTTAAAGATGGGAAACCGACAAAGGCGGCTGAGGGCTTTGCTCAGAAGCAAGGTGTAGACCTCGCTAGCCTGGAAATAAAAGCGACCGAAAAAGGAAACTTTGTCTTTGCCCGCAAAACCCTGATAGGCAAGCCCGTCGCTGAAATTCTGACCCAGTTGGTGCCCGAGTGGATTACCGGCCTGGAAGGGAGACGATTTATGCGCTGGGCGGATGGAGATTTGAGGTTTCCGCGCCCGATTCGCTGGTTAATTGCCCTGTTGGATAGTCAGGTTCTGCCGGTAAGCCTGATTAATGGATCGCAAACCTGTCACAGCGATCGGCAGTCCTGGGGGCATCGGGTGTTGCATCCCGAACCGATTGAAATTACCCATGCGGAAGAATATATTCGCCTTTTAGACAACGCCTCTGTCTGGGTTGATGTTGAAAAGCGGCAAGCCTGGATTCAACGCCAGATAGAGGAAGCCGCGACTCACATTGGCGGCGTTGCCGTGATTAATCCAGCGTTGCTGCGGGAAGTTACCAACCTGGTCGAGTTTCCCACCGCTGTGATTGGCAAGTTTGACCCTGCTTTTCTGGAACTTCCCCCCGAAGTCATTACCACCGAGATGGAGAGCCATCAGCGCTATTTCCCAGTCCTGGCTGAGGCTAGCTCTACCGAACTGTTGCCCTACTTCATCACCATTTCCAATGGCGATCCGGAGATGTCAGCCATCATCGCTACTGGCAACGAGCGCGTTATCCGGGCCCGCTTGTCAGATGGCAAGTTTTTCTTTGATGCCGATCGCACCCAACCCTTAGAAAGCTACCTGCCCCGTCTGGAAACCGTCACCTTTCAGGCAGATTTGGGCTCCATTCGCGCCAAGGTCAATCGCCTTTGCCAGGTTGCAGACCAGATCTCCACCCAACTGGATGTCAACGACAAAGACATTCAGCGGGCGGCCCTGCTCTGTAAGGCCGATCTGGTCACCCAGATGGTGGGTGAATTCCCGGAATTACAGGGGGTGATGGGTGAGAAGTACGCCCGCACCAGTGGTGAAACGGAGGCAGTGGCAACGGCAATTGTGGAACACTATCTGCCCAAAGGCGTGGGCAGTAAATTGCCGGTTACCCTGGCGGGTCAGGTTGTCGGACTTGCCGATCGGTTAGATACCCTGGTCAGCATTTTTGGTTTAGGCATGGTGCCCACGGGGTCTTCCGATCCTTTCGCCCTCCGTCGTGCTGCTAATGCAATCGTCAACATCATCTGGACAGCCGATTTGCCCTTGAACCTCCACCAGCTCCTGGAGCAAGTTACCGCAGATTTCGGCCAAAATTTTGCTCCGGTCATGAAACTCAGCCTGGAAGAGTTACGCCAGCAACTTCAAGACTTCTTCATCCACCGGATTCGGACATTGCTTCAGGAAGATCGTCAGGTGGACTACGATCTGGTCAATGCCGTCCTGGGTGAGAATGACCCAGAGTATACTGACCGGGCCCTCAAAGATTTGCTGGATGTGCGCGATCGGGCGCTGTTCTTGCAATCCATTCGGCACGATCGCACCCTGGAAACAATCTATGAAACCGTCAATCGTTCTTCCCGACTGGCGGCCCAGGGTGATCTGGATACCCAATCCCTCGATCCGCAGCCACTGGTACTTCCAAACCTGTTCAACCAGCCTTCGGAACAAGCCTTCTACGATGCCCTGCTCCAGCTAGTCCCGCAAACCCAGGCGGCCCAGGCCCAAAGAGATTACCGCACGCTGATTAACGCGTTGGCAAAAATTGCACCGACGGTCAGTCACTTCTTTGACGGCCCCCAAAGTGTGTTGGTGATGGACTCAGATCCGGATGTTCGCCGCAATCGCCTGAACCTGTTGGGGCTGTTGCGTAACCACGCCCGTATCCTGGCTGACTTTGGGGCGATCGTTAAGAGTTAGGCAATCAACCGGGATCATGGGCAGTCTACCAATTATTGGGGTGATGGGACCGGGTGATCGGGCAACGGCTGAGGACTTGCAAACGGCTTATCACCTGGGGCGGAGAATTGCCCAGGCCGGTTGGGTATTGCTGACGGGAGGCCGCAATCAGGGTGTGATGGATGCTGCCAGTCGGGGGGCGAAGAGTGCCCAGGGCCTAACCGTGGGGATTTTACCAGGGAGCGATCGCCGTGACATTTCCACAGCCATTGATATTCCCATCCTGACCGACATGGGGAGTGCCCGCAACAATATCAATGTGCTTTCCAGTCAGGTTGTGATTGCCTGCGGCATGGGAGCAGGTACGGCTTCTGAAGTTGCCCTGGCGTTGAAAGCAGGGAAACCTGTGATTTTGTTGAACAGCAGTGTGGAAAGTCAGGCATTTTTTCAAAGTTTGGCAAGTCGGCAGGTGTTTGTTGCGGTCGATGTCGAAGGGGCGATCGCCCTGGTTAATTTGACGCTGCATTCGTCCTAAAAAAAGCTCCTATCCGTAACAGATAGGAGCCCAAATTACTCAATTTCAAACAGAAAAATCGAGGGATTTTCTAAAACCTTAGTCCAGATTAGGCATTGCCAATACGGGCTCATTCTCGCGATCGATGCCCTTCTCAAACCCAGCCACCGCTGCACGGGCACGGCCCGCATGCCAGAGGTGTCCGACCAGGAAGAAGAAGCCCATCACGAAGTGGAAACAGGCCAGCCAGGAGCGAGGAGACACGTAGTTAAAGGAGTTGATCTCCGTTGCTACGCCACCTACCGAGTTCAAAGAACCCAGAGGCGCATGGGTCATATACTCAGCTGCACGGCGAGCTTGCCAGGGTTGAATGTCATTCTTGATCTTGCTCAAGTCAAGCCCATTGGGACCCCGCAGAGGTTCCAGCCAGGGACCTTGGAAATCCCAAAAACGCATGGTTTCGCCACCGAAGATGATTTCACCCGTAGGCGAGCGCATCAGGTACTTCCCAAGACCTGTGGGACCTTGAGCAGAAGCGACGTTAGCCCCCAGGCGTTGGTCACGGATCAAAAAGGTCAACGCTTGAGCCTGAGATGCTTCTGGCCCGGTAGGACCATAGAACTCACTGGGATAAGCCGTATTGTTAAACCAGACAAAGCAGGCCGCGATGAAACCCATTAGGGACAACGCACCAAGACTGTAGGAAAGATACGCTTCTCCAGACCAGATGAGGGCGCGTCGGGCCCAGGCAAAGGGTTTGGTCAGGATATGCCAGATGCCACCCGCAATCAGGATCAACCCGATCCAGATGTGACCACCTACGATATCTTCGAGGTTATTGACACTGACAATCCAGCCGTCTCCACCAAAGGGAGATTTCAGGAGGTAACCAAAAATCACCGATGGATTCAACGTGGGATTGGTGACAACACGCACATCCCCACCGCCCGGTGCCCAGGTGTCGTATAGCCCACCAAATGCCATGGCTTTGGCAACCAGCAACAGAGCCCCAACACCCAACAGGATCAGGTGATAACCAATAATATTGGTCATCTGGTTTTTATCCCGCCAGTCATAGCCAAAGAAGCTGGAGTACTCTTCCAGGGTGTCGGGACCACGAACTGCGTGATAAATTCCACCAAATCCGAGGACGGCAGAGGAAATCAGGTGCAGCACACCAACAACGAAGTAGGGAAAAATATCGATTACTTCGCCACCGGGACCCACACCCCAACCCAGACTCGCCAGGTGAGGCAGCAGGATCAAACCCTGCTCATACATGGGCTTTTCAGGGATAAAGTGGGCAACCTCAAACAAGGTCATTGCCCCAGCCCAGAAAACGATTAGACCCGCGTGAGCAACGTGAGCGCCCAGCAGTTTACCAGAAAGATTAATTAAACGAGCATTACCCGCCCACCAGGCAAAACCAGAGGACTGCAAATCCCGGTTGCCGGCAGTATATGAACCACTAGAGAGCGTTACCACGAGGTAGAACCTCCTCAGGGAAGATAAAGTTTTCATGGGGCTGATCCTGAGGAGCCATCCAGGCACGGATACCCTCGTTCAGCAAAATGTTCTTCGTGTAGAAAGTTTCAAATTCAGGGTCTTCAGCCGCCCGAATTTCCT
>JBAUTA010000815.1:0-2966 GCA_049581985.1 Kovacikia sp. | reverse complement strand
CTGTTGCGCTTTACTGCTTATTTGCTGCCATTCAGAAGAAAGTGGAATCTCTAAATCAAACCAAAAAGTACTTCCCTTACCAATCTGACTGGTAACTTGAATATGGCTGCCCATCAGGGAAAGAAGCTTTTGACTAATTGCTAATCCCAGTCCAGTGCCTTCAACTTGATAGCGAGAGGCTCCAACCTGCTCGAAGGGCATAAAAATTTTTTCAATCTGTTCAGGGGCTATTCCTATGCCTGTATCTTCAATTTGAAACCGAATCTTTACTGTTTTGGCCTTAGGATCAGCATTAAAAGCCCCATTTTCGTTATCCAGACCTGCTTGGTGAGCGTCAGGTGTTTCTATGATGCTTTCTACTCTAAATGTTACTCCTCCTTTATCAGTAAACTTGACAGCATTGCTAAGAAAATTTAGTAGTACTTGTCGAAGACGTTTCTCATCTGCACAAACACCAGCCGGTAGCTGGGCATCCAATTGATGAATAAACGTAATCTTTTTCTGCTCAGCACGAAGGCTACAAATTTCAATAATGTTTTGCAAGAACGAGGGGAAGTGGAAATCCTTCACAAAGAGTTCCATCCTGCCAGCTTCTATCTTAGAAAGGTCAAGGATATCATTAATCAACGTTAAGAGATGGGAACCACATTGATGGATGACGTCAATTCCCTTTTGGGCTTTCGCAGGTAGCTCTCGACTGGACTTAAGAATTTGTGTGTAGCCCAGAATTCCGTTGAGGGGAGTACGAATCTCATGGCTCATATTTGCCAAAAACTCACTCTTAGCCCCGTTAGCTTTGTCCGCAGTTTCTTTAGCAATCTTCAACTCTAATGTGCGTTCTTCTACTCGCAGTTCTAATTCCTTTTTTTGCTGGATTAGTTTAGTTTGAGCAGTTTGAAGCTCCTGCAATGTTTCGGAGAGGATATGAGTTCGTTCCTCGACTAGCTGTTCTAATTCCTGGTTCAGCAGAAGTAGCGAGGCTTCTGCCTGTTCGCGCTTTGCAATTTCATGTTGCAGAATACTGTTTTGAGCTTCCAGAGTTGTAGCTAGATTGCGTAATTGAAGGTGGATTTGAACGCGCGCTAATACCTCTTCTTGTTGAAAAGGTTTGATAATATAGTCTACCGCTCCCAAAGAAAACCCCTTGACCTTATTTTCCATATCGGACAAGGCGGTCATAAAAATAACGGGAATATCACATGTTAAAGGGATTTGCTTTAAACGTCTGCACGTCTCAAATCCATCAATACCTGACATCATGATGTCTAACAGAATGAGCTCTGGCTTAAGAAACTCAACTTGTTCAAGAGCGCTTTCACCATCTATCGCAACGGCAACTTGAAATCCATTATTGGTCAAGGTTTCTGAAAGAACATCTAAGTTTGTTGGATTATCATCTACAACTAAAACGGTTTGGGACTTCATATTTGAACGAACGGAGGCGGTATTATTTTTCCCTCACTCTAGGATTGCTTTTTCACGCTCGTAAAACTACCGTAAAAACACGGTTTCAGCCTTTTTACGTAGCCTAATTGAATCGTTCAGAGGCTTTACCCAGAACTCATTCTGATAACTTCCAGCCCAAGGCTGAAATTACTAAGATCAGCATAGTTGCTTAGATGATATCCGCGAAGGTTAGAAGCTGTTTGTAACCAAATGTAAAGGAAGCTAAGCTAAGGGACTGAGGCAAGCGACACCTGCACAATCCATCTAATGCTTATACGGCCAATGACCTCACCGACGCAGAATGGCAGCAATTAGAATCAACCTTACGCTTGATAAAAGGTTGGGTAAGCATCGAGACACTAATTTACAAGCGCCAGTCCATTTTCTATCGGGCAGATAACGGCATTACATGGCGCAACTTGCCTTGCAATTTTCCAACCTGGCCAACGGTCTATGGCTATTGCCAGTTATGGATCAGATTAGGCTGCTGGGGAGAAATCAAGCAGAATTTGGTGAAATCGGTGCGGATGAGCTAAGGGCGTCGTGCCGTTCAACTGGGCAGCGATCGCTGGTCGATTAAATTTCCTAACAACTCTTTCCTGGCTGCTCACAGGCACCAATGCTGACCCAACTGCTGGAGCCATCTATCCAGATTTCTTTCTTCCAGATTGGCGCATTGTGTTTTAGAGTGTCGATCGCATACTGGCACGCCTTAAATGCCTCTGTTCGATGAGGGCAACCAACCATCACTAATACGCTGATTTCGCCAATTTTCAATGTGCCAACCCGGTGATAAATGACCACATGGGTCACATCCTTCCAGATCTGACGAATTTCACCTGCAATTTGCTGAAATACCCGAATTGACATCGGTTCATACGCCTGATACTCAAGTGCAACAACCGCTTTACCATCAGTATTGTTTCGCACCATTCCGCTCATGACAACCACTGCGCCATTGGCTGGATCATCTGCCAATGCATAAACCTCCTCTAAGCAAAGAGGAGCAAAGGTGATTGAGAAATGATCGCCAGGATGCTGAACAGGCTTTGCAAAAGGAACAGATGAAGTCAAGCTCATGCGGAATCGTGGGTAGTTGATGACTTCATTCTGACGGATTTAGCGGATTTTCACCAACATTCCCATAAGGGTGAAGGACTAAAAAAACTAGTAATTCAGGAGACCGCATTATGGCACGGAAATTGTCCAATCGGTTTGACACCGCAGGCTGTAATCAATCGTCCAACTAGGGTTTTGAGTCCAAACCGACTTTCATCCTGAGCAAAATAGCGAATCTCTCGCTCGTCCTGGCGAACTTGGCGATAGTACAAGCTCAAGACGCTGAGGTCGTCTGCCAAGTTTCTTTACAAGTTTCTTTCTAGTTCTCCATAGGTTTGAGTGGAACGGGCTTACCAGTATGCCTTCCGTTGAGGGAGGCAGCAATGAGCAGATTGCGAAGCCAGTGGTCATGGTAACGAAAGCCATTGAGATCTTCAAACGGGGATTTGGAATGCGGCGCT
>JBAUTA010000814.1:0-7471 GCA_049581985.1 Kovacikia sp. | reverse complement strand
CAGAAAATGAATTGGCGGGGGGGAAGTCCCCCGGCAGAGGATTAGGGTTAACACAAGATATGTATACACGGTAGCTCCCAGCGCGGGAGAGGGGTTGGGGGTGAGGGCATGGGTTTCCAGCTTCAGGAACCCGAATTACACTTAAACTAAGCTAACCAACCACGCGATCGGGAATTGGGTCATGTCCTACAGTGAATTCAAAACCATTGGTGCCGTGCTTCAGCAATACCAGGTGTATTACACCGAGGTCAATTTTGTTGAACCATTGGATTTTGCCGTTTCTGACTACTTTCGGGATGACCTGCACCTGATGATGCGCGAAGGCGTGGTGGATAACTCCGAGTTTGCCATTTGTGAAAACCTGATTTATCCCGTCCTCAAAGAAGTGTGGAAGCAGTATCGGCAGCAGTTTATTCTTTGGAGCCATCAAGCCCTCACCTTTGATAACAAACTGTCCGGCTTCCCGGAGTACATCCTGGCGAGTCGATCGCCTCTCGGCAAAGTCGTCTTCGACAAGCCCTATCTACTCCTGGTTGAAGCCAAGCAAGACAACTTTGAAGCCGCCTGGGCACAGTGTCTTTCCGAAATGATTGCGGCCCAACGCCTCAACCAAGAGCCGCCCATCAGTGGTTTTGGCATCACCTCCAACGGCACCACCTGGCAGTTTGGCAAGCTAGAAGGCGACTCCTTTACTCGCAATGTCACCTATTACAGCATTCAAGACTTGGAGCCCTTGTTTGGAGCCGTCAATTATCTGTTTGAGCAATGTGCAGTGCAGTTGCGGCAGTACGCGATCCCCTGATCTGAAGCGTCACTGAGAATTTACTTCAGGGAGAGCTACAGAGTCGCTCGGAGATGTCCGTTGCCACCTGGCTCAATGCTGCTGACGCTTTTTTCACCCTATAGACTTCCTGCAAGGCATCCGTTTGTAGATCATGATCAAGAAAATAGCGTGCCCGTTCCTGCGCGATCGTTTCCTCGCTGGCCTTCTCTTTTGCCAATTTTGCCGTCAGCGCTTGCAGGGCGGTTGTGACAGGGGCGCGCTTTGATGCTGACATGACCGTAAAGGGTTGAGGTCGCCCAGGCTGTGCCGCTGTAGGTGAACTAAAGAGCAGCAGTTCATAGCTTTGCCCCGGTTGCAGCGGTGGCCCTGTGTACTGGATTTGATTCACAAGGGTTCCCGGTTGGGAGAGCGATCGCCGCCAAAACACCGTCTCGCTACCTGCTTGCCGTAACCCAATCGTTAGTTCTAACCCTCGCCAGACAAAGAGCGGGCGATCGTGCCACATTCCCTCTGGCTTATCTGCTTGCGCAGGCACCAGCAAACATAATTGCCCTTTGCCGCCTTGATCCCGTCTCGGTCGCCGCAACGACCGCCAAAGATCACTCCAGGAAAGTTGTTGACTCACCAGGCCAGGCTTTGCCAGAACAGACTGAGGCATGGCAACCACACCCGCGATCGTTAAACCTACCGCACCCAGTAACCCACCCATTTGACAACCAAACCATTGCTTAGGCTGCATTTGCTTTTTTCCTCATCACAGGTTGTACAGACACCCAAAACAAAACGGATGGCAACAGCCAGGGCACCACGACCCCAGCAAGATACACTTGCAGACTCACCAAACCGTAAAGGGCTATTGCCAGCATGACCCACACTCGCTGGATGGGGGTGCGCCGTTGCAATTTTAGAATCAAAATAATTCCTTTCGCGACGAGCAACGCCAGACCCAACATCCACAGATCGGGAACGGGAAGCACCAGCCGTCGATTTAAGAGGTGATGAATGGCATAGGCATGGAATTCGGCACCCGTAAACCACGGCTGTTTTGCCATCTCCGACTGTTGGTGACGCCAATAGGCGATCGCCCTCGGCACAGCAAAATTATCTTCTCCAGCCTGGTTCACGCCCGCTTCATTGTAGCCACCCGGTGCAATCAGGACGATCGGAGGTAGCCCTGCCGATGGTAAGGAGGTTTGAAACGACGCATCCAGAAATTGTTGCGCTGACACGCGCCGATAGACCTGATCGGGTGGGATGGAAAAATCCAGGATGGGATGGAACCATTCCTGCG
Source organism: Kovacikia sp. (assembly GCA_049581985.1). GTDB lineage: Bacteria > Cyanobacteriota > Cyanobacteriia > Leptolyngbyales > Leptolyngbyaceae > Kovacikia. The sequence continues at coordinate 5,396 of JBAUTA010000814.1, read as the reverse complement.
CCAACACCTGAGAGATGGATGTGATCGCAGAAAGATGAGCCTGCTCAATGAATTTCACCGTGGGGTTAACGGACGGTTGAGCCGCGAGAAATTGTGTTACCTGAAGCCGAAAATCAGATTGCGTATCGGGTTGGGGCAAATTCGCAGAAGCTGGGGAGTGGAGGGACTGCGCCAGCGCCAACAGATAGGCAAAGGGACACGCTACCTGACAGAATCTGCCTTTGGGCAATAGTTCCACATAGCCAGGGGTGGCAGTAACATATCCGGTAAGGATTTGCCCTGGACTCGCGATCGTGGTAGCCACCTGACTCACTTCCTGCCCATCTTTTTCCTGTGTCCCAAAGACCATCCAGATCTTCTGTGCCACTCCCCGCTGTACGGCTTGCTGGAGTGCTGGATCATCCTCACGGATGGGATTGCTTAGAACGTAATCAATCCCAATCACCGTGGGCTGAAATGTCAGCGCCTTGTTGAGTAATCTGGCAATATAGGTGCGATCAAGATAGCTGATTTTACGCGCCTCTACACCGTCTGCTTGCAGTGAGGCGTTATCGATCGCCAATAACAACACAGGCGGCTGGCTTGTTTTGGGTAGTTGCCGCGTCATTTGACGATAACTGGCCTGTGACCACACCCGCGTTTCCATCAACAGATCTTGTACGGGTGGCAGCAAACTCAGGACGGTCAGCACGGTCAGCCCGATCGCTTCAGGGCGACGGGTCGGCAAGAGCTGTTTGAGTATGTGCCGCCAACCCATCGGTTCTGGTTTGAAGAGGGCCGCATCCGCATGGCGAAAGAGGGATGGAATTAAATACGCCGAGGGATAGGTGAGGTTCTTATCCAACTTGAGCGAGCGACACGCTGCCAGGAGGGCTGTATGCACATCCCTGTAGTTCGCTAACCCTTGCACAAACCCAATTAGAAATTCCTGGGCCACCCGGTTGTGAATAGGCTCTCGCATAATTGCCACCTGGCTCAAACCCAAATCAATCAGGGCATGGGCAAGGCTCAGGCCATTGCACGAGTTGAAGATGGCAAATTGCAAGCCCCTGTCTTTCGCGATCGTTAAATGTCTGGCAATCTCCTGCACAAACAGGGATTCATGGGGGGCAATCACCAGTTCGCCGCCTGTTAAGGCTGTTTCATTACTATGTCCGGCAAAAAACAGGATGTCCCAACCCTGCTCATCGGCGATCGCGCGACAGATGGTGGCTTTGAGATCGGGTTGCTCCTGTCCCCACTGCCAACCTACAAAGATAATGTCTGCGATCGGTGCTAACGCCTGCACTGCCTCGCGATCGACTTTGAAGTCCAGTCCCGTTTCATCCCCTAGAATTGCCAGGATGCGGAGCCGTCCCCGACGCTGGCGCGGCACCGTCTCAGCTCTCAGATTCATGGGACTGCGAGCCAAACGAATCGTTTTAGTAGCCCCAAACTCGGTGCCCAACTCCCAGGTTTCCCACGGCAACCGTTCTAACAGCGGTGAATCACAGGCTAATAGAAGATCCACCACGTCATCAGGTTGCGCTTTCTCGCTCACAGCGGCTTTCGCAATGGCAGACCGAATCGGTAACAGTTCAGCACTGCTCAACCAGAAATGGAATTCCGAGAGTAGCGCTGCTTCTGCTTGCACTAAGCGGGCACGCCAATCCACATTTGGTAAGATACCTGATCCACCCTGCTCCACACGTGCCCGCAAGCCAGTCTCATAGAACTTAAGATAAGCCTCCTGCCAGGTCTGATACCGAGTGGTCAGCATATCTGAGTAGGGCAATTTGGCAGTGAGTCGTAACTGTGGTCCCCGGGACAACTTGAAGCTACAGGTTTGTTCAATGTGTTGAATGTCGAGCGTAAAGTGCATGGGAACACCGTAAGAGAGGAGGAGGTTGGAGGGTGGGCAACAGGCTAATAGCTGAATGGCGGTAAGGTAATGGCAGTGCCATCTGCCAGGGCGATCGTGACAATGAACTGTTCCTCTAGGCTGCCGATCGCGGTGAGGTACAAATAATCGGCAGTGGTGGCCTCCGTTAGCACCTGTTCACCAATTAAGCGATGACCATCACTCACTTGCAGACGAATGCCTGACGTTAGATTCAGCCGATCTTGCCTGGTCAGAATGATCAAGATTGACCATTCTGCGGTTTGGATTTCAACCCCAAGGGGAGCCGTCGCCACATAGAGGCGGAGGGGAGCCTTCGCAAATGTCCAATCGCGATACATCCCCTGGATATGGGCTGGAATAGTTCGCCCCGCACGTCTTAAGGTGGTCAGGATGGTGTCAAGGTCGGTGGCGGGCGATCGCATTCCCGTATCTTGTCCGCCGCGCATGGCTCCTGCCAATTCCAGGGGTGTCAAGAAGCCACTCAGATCTTGCGTCACATCATCCCATTGTTGGCGTAACCAGCGTCCAATGCCGATCGCAGGCTGCACCAGTAGTTGACGTAGTGGCCCAGTCGTAGTTGGGCGATTGAGCGGTGTTGCTGGGGCGACTGGTAGGGCAATGGCAGACGGTTCCAGGCAGCTTAAATGCAGCAGTAGTCGATTGACATCGGTTTCAAACCAAGCGATCGGTAAGTGATAAGTGCCATCCCCAGCCCATTGGGGTGACTGGGCCTGGTGTTGCTGCCATTGGTCATAGCGCAAGAAGCCATGGATGAGGATATGGGCCTGTTCTTCATACACTTCAACGGGAACATAAAAATGCGCTGCCCAGTCAGGAGAGTCAAGTGCTACCTGAGGCATAGCAATGGTGCCATCAAAGACCCTTTCAGTCCCAATCAGACAAAGCCGGAAGCCATTGACCTGGAGATTGCAAGCGGCGGCGGTGGCATCAGCGACAGGTGGAGATAGGATGGTGCATTGGGTGCGTTCGACGGTGAGGTCACTGGCACGATCGTGCAACCACTGCTCAAACCCATTCAGCGCCAGTGCGGTCAAATAGATTTGCCACTGGGTTTCCGTTTGCGGCGATCGCTGAGCAAGGGCGAGGGCGCTATCCATCGCTTCAGAACTCAGTGCGATCGCGTCTGCTGCTAACGGCTCAAAATCAGATACAACATCAAAGGTATAAATGGATTCATCACTCATGGTTATGGGGGGGTTGGGAGGGCGGCTGTAGATTCATGCCATCAAGGTGCTGGCAGAGTTTTTGTGCGAAGATGCTTTCTGATAAGCAATCTTTTGAGGTCTTGTCCCGTTTCGCTTCTGCCTGCATGAGTGCCTCTAGCTGTTCGTTCAAAGCGGCTTCTACCCGATCATCCAACTGTTGCAGACGGTCAGGATCACAGTACGCTTTGACTTGCTCTAATAGATGACTCTGTAAGGACTGGAGCATATGCCGTCTTACGTCTGCTCGAAATTCTTTGAGTTTCAGTAAGCGGGTGACGGTATCTTGACCGCGGACCCCAAGCTGCTGGGCGATCGCAGTCATGCTCGCCTGTTGGCAGTAAAACAAATGCAGCGCGATCGTAAATTGCCGTGCCTGTTCAGGCTTTTTACTTTTTTGCTGGCGATCGCTCACAACCTGCTCCAACGCCCGCTTAAGACTCTCCAAAAATAGTTCTCGATAGCGTTGGAGAAACGCTGACTGCTGCTGCTCATCGGCATCGTCGGTGATAGTCGCTTCCAACTGTTCGATTTGCGCTGTTCCTGTCGGGGTGTCGATCGATTTTGCTGGCAACGGCCCGCCTCGTTTGTAAATGCGGTATTGGCGCAAGCGCTTTGCCAACTGTTGCAGTTGTAATAAAAGCGTCGTGGGTGGCAACAGGCGGGCTGTTTGAGTGTGGAAGCAGTCGCTCATCCGCGCCAATTGCTCCGATGTGGGCTGGGCACATTGACGACGATGCTGCTTCAGGCGATCGGGCAGATACACCCGACGATAGCTTTCCAACAACGCGACATTGTGTTCAATCTCAGTCGGACTGAAGCGATGGAAGTTCGTCAAAATCGCTGGCAGTTGCGCTGGCCTGGTGTCGTTCAAAATTGCCCAGTCGCTGACCCGATAAAGCCCATGTTCGACCAGCAACCGATTGAGTCCGTGATCCTGCTTGACATAACGAGTCGTCCAGGTGGCAAGGCCACTTAAGGAGGGTTCAAAGTTCTGTAAGATCTGCATTGCCAGGCACTGTGGGTCGGCGGGTACTTTACCCTCATCATTCAGCACGTAAGGCAGCAGGTCTTGCAGCGTGAAGCCGTAGTAATGGCCAAATTGAGCCTGGATGGATGTGCAAACCTGGACAATTTGATGGGAGATGAAGCAGCGCAAACAGAGTTCTGCTGTCGTACTCATCGGGGTATTTGTCGAGGCCCGGAGCGCGAACAGTTGACGCTGAAGGGCGGCATCGGTGGGTGCTTCTTGCTCCATTGATGCTGGCTCAATGACATCGGGAAAATGCTGCTGGAAAAACGCCTGTGCGCTTGGCAGCACGATCGTCTTGATGTGTCCGGCAGCGTTTAAGCGCAGGAGCGTCCAATACCATGAGGGTCTATGCATGGAATGATTTGAGTAAACATCGAGCGTTGAGTATGGACAACGAAACGTCTCTCTTAGTTTAGATGGCTACGGCAGCCGAAGGGCGAAGACAACAAACGGTAGCCAGAATTTCTGCGCGATCGATGAGTGCATAAGTCTCTGTGGTTCCCAAGCGATGGTTCCTTACTGATTCATCACTCTCAGCCAGTGAGGTTATGCAGTTTGATCATGCGATCGCCCTCACGGTTGCATCCTGTTCACCTATACCTTTGCCATCACAGCCCATTCCCAATCAGGATAAACGGTGCCCAGTAGTAGGGATGGGAAAAATCGCCCGTTTGCGATCGCGATTGCCCTGGAGCACCTTTCGGAACAAGCATCGGACTTCGTTGTAGCATCTCTTTTGCGGTCGGTTTACCTGCCAAAAGGCTCCGCTGCGCTTCCTGTAAAGCCCGAGCTTTGGTCATTTTACCCGTCGCCAGGTTCTTGTAAAACTGCTGCATCAGTAAACTGGTACTGGCATCATCAACTGACCAGAGCGATGCCATCACCGACTTCGCGCCGTTGTTGAGAAAGTAAGAACTCACGCCAGGAATTTCAATTCCTTCATCTTCGGGACTACCCAGTGCAGTTTTACAAGCCGACAGTACGACGAGATTGACCTCTCGCAGATAGGGTCCCAGCGTCCGAATTTCGGCGATCGGAAACTTGCCATCCCCCAACAGTAGAAAGGAAGCGTTCTTTTGAGACACAAACTCGCCGTGGGTGGCAATATGCAGGATCTGGTGCCCAGGCAATTTCTCCTCCAAGCTTTGGCGGGTGAATTGGCGATTGAGCACGGTTTCTCCTGGATAGATGCCCGACTGCCGCACGATCGCCGCCAATTTCTGGGGCACGTTTTGGAGTGCTGGAAAGCCTTCTGTGG
>JBAUTA010000813.1:0-1729 GCA_049581985.1 Kovacikia sp. | reverse complement strand
TAGATCATTCGCCCCTATTCTCGATGTAAGGCATAACCTGTGATAATGCAGGTTATGCCGATTTTTTTGGAAAATGGGGCAGCTCAGGCCCCGCCCAACCTGCCCTTGGCAAAGGGAGACGCCTGGCACCGATGACCTCAATGGCGCTGCCCAGGAGTCTGTCAAACGCCTGGATGTTCCTGGCTCGCAAATTACCCAACATGGGCAACTTCAAGGGTAAGGGCCTAGTATTCGGCAGGTATGCTTGCGGTCATTGCCAAGGGTTCCGCCCGAATGCTAAACCCTACAGCTTATTGGGTTTGTTTTGTTCCTGTTCCTAATTTAGTGCTGGCAAAGTCAGGGAATTAGCTGTTAAATCTTGAGCGACTTTGGCTAAGATACACTTGTTCTTTGTCATCCAGACCCATGACAGCCGAAATAGGCAAATCCCCAAAACCATTGACCCTAGAGGAACGGGTTGAGCGTGCAGAAAAGCAGCTTGCAGAGGCTCTCTCCCAGCTCCAGCAAGAACGTCAAAACGCAGGTGCGATGGCAGCAAAGTTACAGGAACTCAATATTCCCCTCGATTTTTTGCCTACGGAAAATTCTTCCCTTGAGAAGGCATTGCATAACCCCGATCGCCAGCCCGCTTCCGTACAGCCATCAACCATCCAGAGGATTTATACGGATGGAGCTTGCTCCGGTAATCCAGGTCCGGGCGGTTGGGGGACGGTTGTTTACTTTACAGATGGCTCTGTCCATGAAATGGGAGGATTTGATCCCCAAACAACGAACAACCGGATGGAAATGCAGGCAGCAATTGAAGCGCTCAGATATCTGAAAGACTCTGGACAGACGGAACCGATCGAACTGTATACCGATAGTGAATACGTTAAAAACGGAATTACTCAATGGATTAAAGGCTGGAAGAAAAAAGGCTGGAAAACGTCCACCGGGAAGCCTGTCCTGAATCCAGAGCTATGGCAACAGTTGGATGCCCTCAACTCACCGCAGGTGCAATGGCGCTATGTGCGTGGACATTCAGGCGATAGAGGCAACGATCGGTGTGATGAGATCGCCCGGTCATTTTCCCTTAGAAAACCATCAAATTTGCGCCAAAAGCGTTAAATAAATCATTACCAAAATGGATCCCCACCCGCCTAATCATGCTGATTCAATTGAAAATTTACCCCGTGATATCAGAGTCGAACAACTACGCGATCTGGTAGATACCCTTCACATCGCCGATGAAATCGCCAGCAAAGGATACCTGATTACCAGCTCAGAACTTGCCGACCTGATGGACATTAACGCCAGCGCAGTGACCAGTCGGGGTGATAACTGGGTCTGGAGAAACTGGGTTGTCTCGCGGGTCAGACGAGAAGGGAACCAAATCCTCTGGCAACTAGAGCGGGTAGACTAACCCAAAACCGAACCATGTCATTAAAGGGGACTGATTACTGGCTTCTATCTTTCCTATTTCTTTGCCTGAGCAGGTTTTACCCTGTCTTTCAATAAATAGGGTTCAGGGTTTTGGGCAACCCAGCCCAGATCGGACCGTGATCGCACCTCAAAATGCAAATGCGGTTGTTTAGAACTGGGGCTGCCACTGGTGCCCACGAAGGCGATCGTCTGTCCCTTCTTGACCACCTGTCCGACTTTGACCTGAAGCTTACTAAGCTGGGCGTAGCGGGTCTGTAATCCTTCCTGGTGATTGATCACGACCAGCTTGCCATAGGCACCTTGATTA
>JBAUTA010000812.1:0-4637 GCA_049581985.1 Kovacikia sp. | reverse complement strand
GGTTATTTAGCAAAACCATTTACACAGTCAGAACTGCTGAAGACAGTATTTAAGCATTTGGTGTAGGTTATTAGAAATAGAAGCTACTGTTCGTAAATGCTCTGGTTAGATGGGAAAAGCCATCAGCTCCGAGATCTTTTGAAGAGCATGGCTGCACCCTCGCCAACCCATGCCACTGCAGCTCACTCAAGCAATTCAGCCAGTAATCTAACTGTAGATGAAAAGTTCAGTTTCAGCAAATTCAGGCTAAGGAATGAAAGCGTACCACGTACCAGTTTAATAACTGCTAACGATCAACAATCAACAATCAATACCAGCATCTGGAACCCAGATTACCAAGGATCAACTATCAAGTATGAAGGGCAATTCGCTTCTACACGTTCTATGCCGATCTCATTTGGATTATGAAAAAAGTTTTTCGGCAAGGAAAGACTCCTATAACTCTCCTATATCTATAAACTTTAGGGAGACTAATATAGCGTCTAATAATTAACACCTAATGACGAAAAGCTAATAGCTCTGCTATCAGCCAGTTTCACTGAGAATTGTAATCCCTAAAGGACTATCGGAGATGAGCTTAACTTTGATGGGCACGATTTTGATTGTTGAAGATACTCCTTCTGAAATGGAGTTACTCAGTCATTATTTAAGGAAGAACGGCTATAGCGTAACTGGGGTAGTGAGTGCAAAGGAAGCTCTGAATCGAGCAATAGAGGTGAAACCAGATGTCATTATTACGGATGTGGTAATGCCAGGGATGAGCGGATTTGAACTGTGCCGCAGCCTCAAGAAGCATCCAGTCACTGAAAATGTACCAATTATTATTTGCACATCTAAAAGTCAGGAAATTGATCGCCTCTGGGGAATGAAGCAGGGAGCCAGCGCTTACTTGACAAAACCTTTTACCTGCGAACAACTCATTCGACTTGTTAAATCAGTTAAATAAATAGCGGGATAGTTGCATGAACACATCCATCCTTACTACCCAACCCCAGCTTCCTCAAAAAGTTTCGGGAGATGCTTATCTTAAATTACAAATTGATGGGGCGGGTCAGGTAGTTTTATCCATGAAGCAGGTACAAGAAGTGCTGGCTGTACCTACATCGCGCTTGACACCCATGCCTAACGTATCCGCCTGTCTTCTCGGTTTGATGAACCGTCGTAGCCATGTGCTGTGGGTGGCTGACCTGGCGCAGATACTGGGAGCGGGTTATTTGAATTCTAGTACCCACCAGTGCAATGTGGCGATCGTCCGGGTTGGTGAGATCTCCTTAGGTCTTGCCGTGCAGCGGGTTGACGGAATGTGCTGGTTAGCTCCGGAAGAAATTCAGTCCCTTCCCCCCCACGTCTCCACTGAAACAATTGGTTACTTGCTTGGATGTGTGTTGCAAAATCAACAGGTTTTGCTTGTGCTCAATGCGGAAAGCATCGTGAATTCCCCTGCACTTCACGCCTGCCAGAGATAGTCCTTTCCCACTTACTCTAGAAGTTGTGCTTTATGGTTGATCAAACAAATTCCACCTCTAAAATCTTCCATCCTGATTCGATTACGCCCCAACCAAGCAAAAGCGAACCCATCTCCCAAAAAGTGATTAAGCACCCCAGATCAAACTATCTTCAAAGCGTGAATAAGAGTGCTCTCGAATCAGAGCTTTCCTCAGCCAAACCTCTGATTGAGCCTGTTCCAAATGCTAGTCATCAGCGTTTCCCGTTCGTCCAAAAATTTCTTGATCAGTCGATCGGGCGCAAAGAGTTGCTGGCCCTGCTGATCTGTGAACTGTTGCCGGTTCTAAGCTTAGGGATAGGAAGCATTATTATCCTGAATAATAGTTTCAGAGCTCAATTACAGAACCAGGCAAAATCGGAAGTTGCGATCACGGAAACAAATTACAACGCCAAAATCAACCAAATGGGCCTTGGTGGGCGTGAGCAGTCTGACAATCCTACCCTGGTTAATGCGTCCAGAGCTCAGCTAGAAGGGGGAGTAGGGTATGAATTGCAAACTCAGGTCAAGCAGCTTCTAAAAAATGAAGTTAAGATACGCAAGCTCGATTACGCAACTCTTGTAGGAAAAGACTTGCGAATTATTGCCAATGCCAACGCCTCCCGACAGGGAGAAATCTTCAATCCCGATGGGTTAGTAGGTGAGGCTATCAAAACTGCCCATCAGATTAAAGCAAGCGTGATTGTTCCCTGGAATGAGCTTTCGAAAGAGGCTCCTCCTTTGCCTCCTGGCCTTAATAATCAGCAAGCCTTAGTGCGCTATGTGATCACTCCGATCAAAGATCCCAATACTCAGGAAGTGATTGGTACGCTGGTCTTTGGAGATGTTGTCAATGGCAAATCCCCGATTGTTGAAGACTCCCTGAATTCGTTGAATGGTGGCTACAGCGCAGTTTACATGCGTCAGCCCAACGGCGATTTTGCCCTTGCAACAGCGATTGAACGGGGTAATTCTGCCAACTCAAGTCTGGGGCGTAACCTGCCCCTGCCTGATGTGTCACTCCTTAAAACCGCAACCACAACCCAAAAGGGAGAAGCATCGACTGATCACATGGCTATCAATGGGAACTCCTACACGATCGCAGCAAAGGCGATTCCCAATAAAGTGGTTGAAACGGGAGATAGCGCGTTTTCTGCCTATAGCAGTCGGCCCACCGCAATTCTGGTCAGAGGAACCCCCGAAGATAGCCTGCACAGTTTACTGCGTATCAGTCTGTTACAGGAAGGCGCTGTCCTTTTTGTCGGGCTTCTGATGATCCTGTTCTGGTCTTCTGTGTTTCGCAAAGTAGTAATTCGGCCCATCAAAAATTTGGAGCAGACTGTCCAAGCATTTGCTAGCGGCTATCGCGAAGCGAGGGCAGAAATCTTTTTCAGAGATGAGATTGGGCAACTGGCAACCATATTCAACTACATGGCAGATGAAATGGTGGCTTCTGAGCAGGCATTGACGTACATGGCAGATGAAATGATTGCCTCTGAACAAGCGTTAAAGCTTGAAGCCAAACGTCAGCAATACCAGGCTCAGGAGTTTCGGCTGTTGAATGACATTGTGGCAAACTTGCGACGATCGCTTAAAGCAGAGGACATTTTACGCACCAGTGTCAATGAAACCCGCGACATGTTAGACGTGGAGCGTGTTCTGATTTATCGCTTCAGTGATGACTTTAAGAGTGGCGTCATCATTGCTGAAGCGGTTGTTCCTGGCTGGACTAAAGCCCTTGGACAAGTGGTTCATGACCCCATGGTAGAGGGAGCTATTGAACGTTTTAGCAGCGGCAAAGTTGCATTCATCACCAATCTTGATGAGGCCAACCTATCCCACTGTCACTGCGAAATTTTAAAACGCCTGGAGGTCAAAGCAAATATCATTGCGCCGATCAAATACAATAATCAGTTGCTTGGCCTGTTGTGCGTCCATCAGTGTTCCAAACCCCGCGATTGGCAACCCTCAGAAATTGATTTGATGGGGCAACTGGCTGCCCAGATTGGTTACGCCCTTGACCAGGCGTATTTACTAGAACGGCAGGAAGAAGCCTCCAAACAGGCGAAGCAGCTCTACGAAATCACCCTCCACATGCAGGAGTCCCTGGACCGTCAAGCAATCTTTAATGGGGTAGTGCGCGATATCCGCAAAAGTCTAGACACAGACCGGGCGATCGTCTATCTCTTTGATGAAAAATGGCAGGGTACGATCGTTGCCGAATCTGTTGGTCAAGAATGGCCTAGTTCCTTCGGCTCGACCATTGCGGATCCTTGCTTTGCTGAAAAGTACGCTGAGAAGTATAGACAGGGACGGATCCAGGCAACTCCCGATATTTACGAAGCTGGATTAACCTCGTGCCACCTGGAACAGCTAGCGCCATTTCAGGTAAAAGCCAATTTAGTCGCTCCCATTCTGGCTAACAATGAGCTATTAGGGCTATTGATTGTGCATCAATGTTCTAATCCACGGGCGTGGAACGACACCGAAATTGGCTTTTTCCGGCAAGTTGCCATTCAGCTCGGCTTAACAATTGACCGGGTATCCCTGTTTGAGCAGAGAGAGCAGGCGCGGTTGCAGGCAGAAGAAATGTCTGAAGAACAACGCCAGCAAAAAGAAGCTCTCCAATACCATCTGCTTACCCTGCTGGGAAATGTGGAAGGGGCTGCAATGGGAGATCTGACCGTTCGGGCAGACGTAACCGCAGGTGATATGGGCATCGTCGCGGACTTCTTTAACTCAATTATTGAAAGTCTTCGCCAAATTGTGACGAAAGTGAAGCAGTCAGCCCTTCAGGTCAATGCCGCTCTGGGCGAAAACGAAGGCGCTATCCGCGAACTGGCGCAAGAGGCTTTAAAGCAGGCTCGGGAAACTACGCTAACCCTGGATTCTGTTGAGCAAATGACCCACTCTATCCGAGCGGTCGCCGAAAGTGCCCGTCAAGCTGCAGAGGTTACCCACACAGCCTCCCGCACCGCTGAGGCAGGCGAAAATGCAATGGATTTGACCGTGCGAAATATTCTGGCGTTACGCGACACGATCGGAGAAACAACAAAGAAAGTGAAGCGGTTAGGCGAATCCTCCCAGCAAATTTCAAAAGTGGTGTCTCTGATTAACCAAATCGCGCTGCAAACCAATTTGCTGGCAATCAATG
>JBAUTA010000811.1:0-1808 GCA_049581985.1 Kovacikia sp. | reverse complement strand
AATTTTAGCAGCCCGCCTGGGTCTGTATTCTCCCCCAAGTATGAAAGTCTTCCTTGCTCTACCATTGATTGCCTGCTATTGCCCTCTTATTCCAGAATGCTATAGTTGCCCTGGATCAATTCCGGGCATCTTTTGGTTTTTATGCCAGGATGGATTTTAGGTGGATTAAGCTAGCTGACAACCCTATTTCTACAAGACTAAACCGTGCCTAATCGCAATTTTATTCCTTCACTTTTAGTTCTTCTGAGTCTGGCGGGCGTTGCCCAACCTGCTTCAGGTCAGGCATTGCTGCCCCATACGCTGCAACTTGACTCAACCAAACTGGAGCGACAGGGGTTGAGTTTAGCTCAGGAAGCAGCACAACTGGCTCAGTTTCAACAGTATGAACTGGCTTTGCCAAGGGCACAACTGGCAACTCAGCTTTCACCAAAAACGCCAGAGGTCTGGTCGCTTTTGGGAGGATTGTATCTCCAAACTAACGATGTGGATAAGGGAATTGAAGCGCTCCAACAGGCGCTGAAACTTGATCCCAAAAATGCCGCAGTTTTATTTGGGTTGGGTTCGGCGTATTTTCAAAAGGGGCAATACGCTAGGGCGATCGATAACCTCCAGGCGGGATTAAAAATAAAATCAAATGTTCCGGGAGCGCTGTTTGATTTGGGCAATGCTTACCTGATGCTGCGCCAATATTCTGATGCGATCGCTCAATACGAAAAGGCAGTTGCCCAGGATAAGGATTTTTGGCCAGCGATCAATAATATTGGGCTGATCAGATACGAACAGGGAAGTGTGGACGAAGCAATCAAATATTGGCGGAAAGCTATTGCAATTGATAAGAAGGCGGCAGAACCCCAACTCGCAAATGCGGTTGCCCTCTATGCTAAGGGCGATCGGTCTCAGGGTTTAACCCTGGGAGAAGCCGCAATTAAAATCGATAGTCGCTATGGAGATTTAAAATTTCTGAAGGATAATCTCTGGGGCGATCGCCTGCTGGCAGATACCAAGAAATTTCTGGAAACTCCCCAGATGAAAGCAACGATCGCTCAGATCCAGGATCGGACACCTCGGCCTCAGCCATCTCCCCAATAGACCTTTGACGACTTCCTCTATTCAACGAATAGTTCACAAATGATCTAGGACTGCTATATATTAGGCTACTGTGCTCTTGGGCTCTGCCACGAAGGCTCTTCAGCCCAATTGTGAAAGCAGATACTTTTGGTATCTGTAAAACCTGAGCAATGCATGCTCGTAAACAAATCTCCCGTTGACACTTGGGATAGAAAATGGGACTGAGGGGATCGCTCTACTTAAACCGTCGATCGCGTGGCACCGTCTCTAAGCCAGCGCACTTTAAGCTGAGATCTTTACTCTGGCTGTTGCCGCTTTTACCGCTACTTTGGGTTGGCTACCGGGGGGCCATGAGCTATTTGGTTGAACCTCAGGCGCTATTAGTTCTGGGTGGTGACCCTGAGAGAGAAAATTTTGCGGCCGAGTTTGCCCACCAGCATCCGGATCTGCCAATTTGGATTTCGGGAGTTGGCAACCCCATCACAACCGAAGAGGTGTTTTCTAAGGCGGGGATTTCCTCCGATCGGGTGCATATCGATCAATCAGCCCGCGATACCGTAACCAATTTCACCACCCTAGTTGATAAGCTACGTGCCAGGGGTATCAATAATGTTTATTTGATTACATCTGATTACCACATGCGTCGCGCTCGTGTAATTGGAGAGATTGTCTTCGGTAGCCGGGGAATTTATCTGAAGCCTGTGGCTGTGCCTTCCAAGGATCAGACTGAAGCATTGCCC
>JBAUTA010000810.1:0-3185 GCA_049581985.1 Kovacikia sp. | reverse complement strand
GTCAATATAGAGCCTTCTTCAACTCAAAACCTAAACCTCAAATCCCAAAACTCAAAACTTCCTTTTTGTCACTCTTCCCCCGTCACTAATTCTTAATTCCCGTCGCAGCAATCCCCCGAATGAATTGGCGTTGCCCTAAGAGGAACAGCAGGACCACGGGAATGGTTGCAATAATCACTGCTGCCATCAGCAACGACCAACTGTTTGTAAATTGCTCTTGAAATTCTGCCAGTGCCAATTGCACCGTTCTAAGTTCGGGGCGGGTTGTAAATACCAATGGCTTAAACAAGTCGTTCCACTCGCCAATAAAGGTAAACAGGAAAAGGGTCACCATTGCCGGACGGGCCAGGGGAAGCATGACTTTCCAGAGAATTTGGAATCGATCGGCCCCATCTAGCGCGGCGGCTTCCTCCAGCTCTACTGGAATTGTTTGGAAATATTGGGTCATCAGATAAATTCCAAACCCATTTACAGCCGTTGGCAGGATTAAAGCCCCATAGGTATTAATGAGATGGCCTGCTTTTAAAACCAGAAAGATCGGTATCACCAGCATTTGAAATGGAATCACCAGCGTTGCCAGGATGATCAGCAAAATAGCCTGGCGTCCCCGAAACTTAAGCCGTGCCAGAGCATAACCTGCCAGGGCAGATAGAGCCATCTGGAAGCCCGTGACGGTTAAAGCTACCAGGGTAGAATTTGCAAATGCCAACAAGAAATTGCCCTGAACCCAGGCCTGGCGGTAGTTTTGCCAGGTCCATCCGCCCACGCTATTTCCAGAGGCGGTAGGGGCTGGCAAAACAGAGGTGACAAAAACCACACCGAGGGGTAACAGCACCAGAACGGCACCAATGATGAGCAAAATCAAGCTCAAGGGAGCCAGTAAATTTGCTAGTTCCGGCTTGGCTGGGAATACTTGAGTAGGCTTTTCTTCAGACATGGGTAGGGGTGGAATGCTGAACCGCTGGCTTGAGCAGAAAGGCAGTGAATTTCTAACTCTTTAGACTTTAGTTTTAGCGTAGAGTTTGGATCTTATGATTATCGGTCGATTTCCACCGTTTAAAGAGCTAAAGTGATACAAGTATGAGTCTGACAATGAGTCTGACGCTGGTACGTTTAACCCTGGGTTCCTTACCTTATTGTCCTAATGCCGATTTAGCTCGGCTTACTCGTGAGGAGATGATAGATCTATGCCGCAACTTGAGGCTAATGTAGCAATTGACTTTTACAGCGAATCCTATAAAGACGCCTACAGTCGCATCAATGCGATCGTCATCGAAGGTGAAGAGGAAGCAAACGCAAATTATATTCACTTGGCGGAATTACTCTCCGATCTCAAAGACCAGTTGCTAGGTCTGGCAAAAATGGAGAGTCGCCATAAGAAGGGCTTTGAAGCCTGTGGGCGGAATCTTCAAGTGACCCCCGATCGGACGTTTGCCCAACAGTTTTTCTCTGCTCTGCACAAAAACTTCCAGGTTGCGGCGGCTGAAAACAAGGTCGTTACTTGCTTGCTGATTCAGTCGTTGATTATCGAGTGTTTTGCGATCGCCGCCTACAATATCTACATTCCTGTAGCAGATGACTTTGCTCGTAAGATCACCGAAGGCGTTGTCAAAGATGAATACTCCCACCTTAACTTTGGTGAGGAATGGCTAAAGGCAAACTTTGAGGCCTCTAAGGAGGAATTGGAATTGGCTAATCGCCAAAACCTGCCGCTCGTTTGGAAAATGCTCAATCAGGTCGAGGCGGATGCTCACGCTTTGGGCATGGAAAAAGAAGCCCTCATTGAGGATTTCATGATCCAGTATGGAGAGGCCCTCAGCAACATTGGGTTTAGCAGTCGTGATGTGATGCGATTGTCAGCCATGGGGCTTGCAGCCATTTGAGCCCTCCGCTCAACCGCCATCGTCATCAGTCCGTCATCAGTTAATGTTATCCGTCAATCGTTTCTATCAGCGTTCTAGACTACCAATCAATCGCCTGAATAGGTGTAGATTGGGAATTTCGGGTACTATCTTTTAGAACCCTTCAATAGAACCTTTTAAGGTTTGCTCATTCCCACAGATTTTTTATCTATCAGATTTCGTAAAGTTTCGCAGAGTCGTCCATGTTCGGTTTAATTGGTCATCTTACCAGCCTGGATCATGCCCAGGCAGTCGCTAAAGAGTTGGGTTATCCGGAATACGCCGACCAAGGAATTGATTTTTGGTGCAGTGCCCCGCCCCAAATTGTTGACACAATCAAAGTTACCAGTGTTACAGGTCAAACCATTGAAGGTAGATACGTTGAATCCTGTTTTTTGCCAGAGATGTTGGCGGCCCGTCGGATTAAGGCAGCTACTCGTAAGGTGATCAATGCGATGGCCCATGCCCAAAAGCATGGCATCGATATCACAGCACTGGGTGGATTTTCTTCCATCATCTTTGAGAATTTCAACCTGGAACAGATCAGACAGGTTCGCAATGTCCTTTTGGACTTTAAGCGTTTTACAACCGGAAATACTCACACGGCCTACATCATCTGCCGCCAAATTGAACAAGCTGCGCCAAGGCTGGGAATTGACCTTTCCAGGGCCACGGTGGCTGTGTGTGGAGCTACGGGAGATATTGGTAGCGCAGTCTGTCGCTGGCTTAACGCCCGTACCGATGTTGCTGACTTGCTTTTGATTGCCCGCAACCAGGAACGGCTGCAAACCCTGCAAGACGAACTCGGTCGCGGGAAAATTATGGACCTGCAGGAAGCCTTGCCGCAAGCAGACATCATCGTTTGGGTTGCCAGTATGCCCAAGGGGGTAGAAATTGATCCCACCGTGCTGAAGCCCTCCTGTCTTCTGATTGATGGTGGCTACCCCAAAAACCTGTCAATCAGAATTCAACATCCTGGGGTGCATGTGCTCAATGGCGGCATCGTCGAGCATTCCCTGGATATCGATTGGAAGATCATGCAAATTGTCAACATGGATGTTCCTGCCCGACAGCTATTTGCCTGTTTTGCAGAATCCATGCTGCTGGAATTTGAAAAGTGGCATACTAATTTTTCCTGGGGACGAAACCGGATTACGGTGGAAAAAATGGAGCAGATTGGGGAAGTGTCAGTGAAGCACGGTTTTCGACCGCTTTTAGTGTAACGGGATAGGGGATGGGGTAAGGGAGATAGACGATCGCGGAGGGGGCATAGGGGGCTAAGAG
>JBAUTA010000809.1:0-3007 GCA_049581985.1 Kovacikia sp. | reverse complement strand
CTAAAATCCTGATAGGCAAGCTGAGTGTAGGATTGAATTTTTCGAATCTGCTTCCTTTGATGCTGACTGAGCATCGATTTGAGTGCCTGTTTAGAACTATCTAAGAGTTTAGCTTTTGACAGGGAATGAACAGGTTGCATGATTCAGTCTCCAGATTAACAATTTGGCCCGGTAGCAAATTTGTTGGAAAAGGTTGACTATAGCGGTTTTCACTTGGGTAAAGTATGGGGGGGCAGGGGGCGAACCCTCTGCGTGGGGATTTCACCCCTGCACCCCGTCCCCAATCTGCCCTGTTCGCTATTTAAATTTGGGTATAATTTGGATTGTAAAAGAACTTTTCCGTCAGGGAAAGGCTTTCACAACCCCCTCTGTTCATCAGCAATTTAGACCAGCGATCGGGCTTTTAAGGCGGTAGCTCTGGTTAATTGTAAGCAGGGGAAGTCAAATCTGCACCCCCAGCAGGAGGCTTACTGGGCGACTGAGACATTTGCTGAATAAGGGACGGTTGTCCAATGGGTCTGCTGTAAGATCACCCCCTCTCGGGACCACCCGGGTGTTTTATCGTGACAGTTTAGCTCAATCTCAAAGGATAGGATATCTTCCAACAGGTCGTAGCGTTTGGTGGTCATATCTGCCAGGGAGAATGTTAGAAAATATTTTCCAGGTGCCAGTAGGGAGGTCGGTAAATCAAACCGGGTGAGATAATGCCCCGTTTGTTTGACAAAACAATCGGGGTCGTGATCGGTATCCCTGACGGTCGTAACAGTGACCCCTGAAGCATTCATCACTTTGACGGCAACCACACTTTTGACGGAATGGCGAACAATATAGCTAATTGCACATTCCAGTTTTTCGTTTTCTATTGGGCAAATTTCTATACGAGTAACTTCGATCGGCTTATGGGGGTCCAATTGATGCTCAAGCTTTTCGTAGAAATTGCCAAATTGCTGATCACAGCTTGATTCAAAATACTGTTTAACCAAATCCTGAGTTGCCCCAAAGCTAACCGTTCGACCCCGTTCCAGAAAAAGACACTGGGTTGTGAGTTGGGAAATTGCACCCATATTATGGCTGACGAACAAAACCGTTCGTCCTTCTTTTTCCGCCACATCCTCCATCTTGCCTAAACATTTTTTCTGGAATGCCGCATCCCCCACCGCTAAAACCTCATCCACAATTAAGATCTCTGGTTCCAGATGCGCTGCCACAGCAAATGCTAAGCGAACATACATGCCTGAGGAATACCGCTTTACAGGGGTGTCCAAAAATTTCTCGATCTCGGCAAATGCCACAATTTCATCAAACTTGCGCTGAATTTCGATCCTGTTCATGCCTAGAATTGCGCCATTCAAGAAAATGTTTTCTCGTCCGGTTAGCTCTGGATGAAAGCCCGTTCCGACTTCCAGCAAACTGGCGACTCGACCGTTGATCCGAATTCTTCCAGATGTTGGCTCTGTAATGCGGCTAAGAATTTTTAGCAGGGTTGATTTTCCAGCCCCGTTGCGACCAATGATGCCAACCCGATCGCCCCGCCGAATCTCAAATGACACCTCTTTCAGTGCCCAAAACTCCTCAGAGGTAGAATTTTGAGTTTTGAGTTTTGAGTTTTGAGCGATCGGGTTAAGCGCTTGTGCTAGCGACTTTGCCCCCTTAACGAGGACATCTCGCAACGCGACGTAAGGCTCTGATTGCTGATGGGCAAGCACATATTTTTTGCTCAGGTTTTCGACACAGATGACTGGATCGCTCATGAATCAAGAGTTCCTCAAGTGATAGATCAGCCTGGTTTGATCATGCTACCGAAATTTCCTCCACCACAAAAAGTGCAGACGCCATTGAACCCGATTGAGATCACCGAGCATCGAAATTCATTTCATTTCCTTGTTCAACTCCTTTGGATTAGATCCGGAGATCCAGGGGGCGATTGGCCACTTGTTTTAGTGGCACGCCCCCCGGAGTATTCCTTAGTTATTTGTGGAAGGTTATTTAGAAAGTTATTTAGAAAGGATCAAAGGTATGCTCAACGCAGCACCAGCTTCGGGAAGCAGCGCCGTGGGAAGGCTCAAAACTGGGATTTCTGTCTCCAGACAATCCAGTTTCTCTATAGATCTGGTCTGATCGCCTCTATATAAATAGAATCCGGCTTATAAACGCTCCCATCTGGCTCTGTATCCAGATTAAAGTTGGTCCAGTGAGGGATAGCGCTGGTGTCTGCCGCTTGTTGGGTAATTTGCTGGAATCTACACTGGTGTAAAAGTGAGGTTAG
The DNA here is from genome assembly GCA_049581985.1 of Kovacikia sp. GTDB lineage: Bacteria > Cyanobacteriota > Cyanobacteriia > Leptolyngbyales > Leptolyngbyaceae > Kovacikia. The sequence continues at coordinate 741 of JBAUTA010000809.1, read as the reverse complement.
CGAAAAGCGATCGTACATCCATTGATGGATCTCACCACTTCGACGAAAGCGGCCAATGTTTAAGACCTCATACTCTTGACCCAATAAGACCCTTAAAGTAGCTTCTCGACGGTAAGCGGAATAGCGGAGAAATCGATAGATTTGTTTGAGAAATCGGAGTGGCTGCGGGGTTGCTACAGGAGTAGAGAGGCTTTGCTGCCGAAGCTGACGCCCCATTTCAATCAAGATTTTTGCTTCAGTTCCAATTCTTTGGAGCACAAAATCTTGGTTCGGGATGGTGTCGCTGAAAAGGTAGGCTGCCATTTCCCCACCCGAATAATTTCTTGCCGTTTGATCGTACATTTCTAATAGTATCCATTCATAGTTGGCAATCCATTCAGGAACACCAAAATGAGCTTTCTCTAGTGCTAATAAGTAGGTTCGAGCAATCTGTTCCAAATCAGGAACGGCAATTCTCAGGATTCCCTGAGGCCGTAAAACCCGGTAACACTCATCTAAAAAGGGCTTTGCTGAAGACTTCGGAAAATGTTCGAGAAGATGGGAATGATAAACAACATCAAAAGAGTGATCAGGATAGGGGATACCCTGAAGCAAATCATGGACAATGATTCCCTTGCCGCTTTCCGTAAAATCAATATTGACCCAATCAAGATGGAAACGTTGACCACACCCAAGATTGAGATAGGGGGTTAAATTTTCCGAAATCGAACATAAAGGCTTTGACCAGTTAGACATTTTCTC
>JBAUTA010000808.1:0-14220 GCA_049581985.1 Kovacikia sp. | reverse complement strand
GGATAGGAAAAGAGGGGAGAGGGGGAGAGGGGATTATGAATTCAAAACTCAACACTAAAAACTCTTCCGCTGCCTGACAACGGACAACTCAAGATCCCGCTCAATCAAAAAACTAAAATTCAAAATCCAAAATCTCCCCTCAGATGGGTCAATTTTCTGATAGCGTACTACTCAGGGCTGATTAACATCACCTAAATTAATAACCCTACTGCCTAGTCTATTGCTGTTTGGAGAAGCAGAATTATGACAATCCTATTCCAGTTAGTTCTGGCTGCTTTCGTGACTCTTTCATTTCTGATGATTGTAGGTGTTCCGGTTGCGATGGCATCGCCGCAAAACTGGGACCAGTCCAAAAAAGTGGTTTTATTAGGTTCGGGTGTCTGGACTGGACTTGTGCTCGTGTTGGGTTTGCTGAACTACCTCGTTGCTTAAGCGGGCTAATCAGGTTGTGCCGCAATCAACCCACTAGATTAAGATCATCCTAACTCCATCAGCAGGGTCTTACAGAGGTAAAACCTTCTGCTGGTGGAGCAGATGTTTATGGCTAGGCAGTAATGGGAGTTTTTGAAGGAACATTTACACAGTCAGCACAGTTTCGGTTTGCGATCGTCATCGGTCGATTTAACGATCTGGTCACAGGTAAGCTCCTGGAAGGCTGTCAGGACTGTCTGAAGCGTCATGGGGTCAATGTTGATCCGCAGGGTACGCAGGTGGATTATGCCTGGGTGCCTGGTAGTTTTGAAGTTCCTCTGGTTGCCCGGCAGCTTGCCCTGACAGGTCGTTACGATGCCATCATTTGCCTGGGGGCGGTGATCCGTGGGCAAACTCCTCATTTTGACTACGTGGCGGCTGAAGTCTCTAAAGGGATTGCCGCTGCTGGATTTCAAACAGGGGTTCCAGTCATTTTTGGAATTGTCACCACCGACACGATGCAACAAGCTCTGGAGCGGGCAGGTATTAAGAGCAACCTGGGCTGGAATTACGCCATGAGTGCCTTAGAGATGGCAAGTCTGATGCATCAGGTCAGGGGTGGCAAAACCGACTCCTACGGCAATAGCCTAACTCCTGCTTCAACCCCTACCCTCCCGGTCTCCCTCAAAAATGCTGCCGCTACCGAGGTGTCAGGAGAGCAGCAAGACTTAACTTAAAATTTATTGCTTAAGAGAACTCCAAAGCACGATTGGTCCGATCATGGTGAGCAAAACACCCGCGTTGTGAAGCATCGCGATTCATCACAAATCTGAGAGGCTTCGCTGCCCTGCGTTCTGCTTATCCCAATTGATAGCCGTAGCCCTATGGGTTAGGACAGGGTGCAGGGGTGAAACCTCTGGCTGGCGGTAAGTAGTTGGTGCAATTAAAATTGATCTTTCATTCCCCGCAACCGGGCAAACGTCTCAACCGGGTTGTCTGCTTTCATGGCTGATTGCAATGCCGGAGTATCCCAGCGGAGAAATGGGTTCGTTTGTTTCTCAATGCCCATGGTTGAAGGTATCGTTGCCTCTAAGCGACTGCGGGTTGCCTTCACTTCTAACAGTCGTGCCTGTAGGTCAGCATTTCGGTAATCCACTGTTAAGGCAAACTCAAGATTTTTTAATGTATATTCATGGGCACACCAGACGCGGGTATCGTCCGGTAGGGTCCGTAATTTGCTGAGGGAATCTATCATTTGAGCTGGCGTTCCTTCAAACAACCTGCCGCATCCCCCCGCAAACAGCGTATCTCCACAAAATAAATCCCCCATTTCGTCGGCATGGTTGGGTGCGAAGTAGTAAGCGATGTGGGCCCGCGTGTGTCCGGGGACAAACAGCACTTCAGCGGTGCGCCTGGCGAAGGAGATGCGATCGCCCTGCCGCAAAAATACCTGCTGTCCCGGAATCCTACCCCGATCCTCGGTGCCAGCGTAAACCACCGCCTCTGGAAACTGCTTTAGCAACTGGGCGTTTCCCCCGACATGGTCGGCATGGTGATGGGTATTGAAAATGGCAACCAACTGGGTTCCCAGTTTCGCCAAACAACTCAATACCGGATCCGCTTCTGCTGGATCAACCACTGCCGCTACGTTTTGCTCAGGATCATGGAGTAGAAAAGTGTAGTTATTAACCAGAACCGCAAGCCGGTAAATTTGCATTTCTATATCTCCATTATTTTGGGGCTTAACCCGACTGTAGTGAATATTTACTGATTACCTGGAATTCCTTCTTACCTGAACTTTATTAGCCCTTTACCAATCAGTGAGCATGCTTCGCAAACACCTTACCAAACCCCTGCTGGCTTAGCAGGGAATCCAGGGAATATTGGATCAAGAAATCATAAAAAGTTGCTAGAGCAGGGGCTAATACTATGCGGAGCATTCAAGACAAATCCAATTCAGTGATCAAACAACTGGTTGATGGGATCATTCAAGCGGGGCAAATGACCCGTCAAGAACATCTTAAGCTGGCATCCACCCTGCTTGCCGAACAGAAAATATCTGACGAAGACCGGATGCAAATTAATCGTGTCTTTGACTATATTCAAACGGGTCGCCTGAAATTAATCGATTAATAAAACCAGGGATCAGAGGGAAAAAGTTGGAAGGGAGAAGTTCGCGTTTCGCATTCGGCCCCTACTCAAACCTCAAACTTCAAATCTTAAACTTCAAATCTCAAACTTTAAGACCCCTCCCTTCCCCCTTCCCCCTCACCCAGTAAAATAGAGAATATGTTGCATTGAGGGGATTTTTACCTATCGACACCGTTTACGGAAATCTTCAGGGTTTAAAAACCAGTCAGATCAAGCAGCTGCAGCGGCTTTACCATCAGCGGATTCCGAGCGATCGCATCACCACGCCCGAATTTGCCCAGCGGATTGCTGCGATTAGTACTGAGTTAAATCAGCCTGTTTCTGTTTACCTTAACCGTCGGGGGCAGGTGATTCGAGTTGGGGTTGGAACTCCGCGCCAGACGCAAATTCCACCCCTGGAGTTACCTCGCTATGGGGCAGAGCGGTTGAGCGGCATCCGGTGTGTTTCCACCCAACTTAAGCTGGAACCGCCCAGTGACTCGATTTTGACTGCGATGGCAATCCAGCGACTTGATGCACTGGTGGCGCTGACCCTTACCGGCGGAGGGTTTGAGCGTCGTGGCGGGGGTGCAACTGGATACATCAAAGAAACCTATCTGGCCCATCTCACCCCCCATCCAGAAAGCGCCTGGACTGTTTCCCCACCTCTGAGCCTGGATGTTTTGACCAATCAGGACTTTCTGCGGTTGGTGGAAGGGCTGGAGGAAGAGTTTCGCCGGGAGTACATTGCCCGCCAGGTCGATCAGGAGCATGACCAGGTCTTGCTCGTTGGTTTAATGACGGATAAAGCGCATACGCAGCAGTTTCAGGATGGCTTAGCTGAGCTGGCGCGACTGGTGCAAACTGCTGGCGGAGATGTGCTGCAAACCTTGCAGCAAAAGCGTTCCCACCCCCATCCGCGAACCGTTGTGGGAGAGGGAAAAGTCCAGGAAATTGCCCTCACTGCCCAAAATATTGGGGCAAGTTTGGTTGTCTTTGACCGGGATCTGTCTCCGGCTCAGGTGCGCACGTTGGAAGCGCAGATTGGCATACGGGTGGTGGACCGGACTGAGGTCATCCTGGATATTTTTGCCCAACGGGCCCGATCGGGGGCCGGAAAGCTTCAAGTGGAACTGGCGCAACTGGAGTATATGCTGCCCCGACTCGCAGGCCGGGGGCAGGCCATGTCCCGCTTGGGGGGTGGCATTGGTACACGGGGACCGGGGGAAACCAAGTTGGAAACTGAGCGCCGATCGATTCAACGGCGGATCTCCCGGTTGCAGCAGGAAGTCAACCAGTTGCAGGCGCATCGAACCCGGTTGCGGCAGCGGCGACAGCACCGGGAAGTGCCCTCTGTGGCAGTGGTGGGCTACACCAACGCAGGCAAGTCTACGTTGCTGAATGTATTGACGAATGCAGAGGTGTATACCGCTGACCAGTTGTTTGCAACGCTCGATCCGACTACCCGGCGGCTGGTGGTTCCAAATGCCGAAACCCAGGAGCCCTATTCAATTTTGCTAACAGATACGGTTGGTTTTATCCATGAATTGCCGCCTTCCCTGATGGATGCGTTTCGCGCCACCCTGGAGGAAGTGACTGAGGCAGATGCGCTTCTGCATGTGGTGGATTTGTCCCATTCGGCCTGGCATAGCCAGATCCAATCGGTGATGAAAATTCTGACCCAAATGCCGATCGCCCCCGGCCCCATTTTGCTTTGCTTCAACAAGATTGATCAGGTAGATGGCGATCGTCTTGCCCTGGCCCAGGAGGAATATCCGCAGGCAATCTTTATCTCTGCCAGCGAGCGGCTGGGGTTAGAAACCCTCCGCCGCAAGCTGGGGCAGTTGGTGCATTATGCAGCGAGTTCTTGAATATCCCCTTCCTTATCGCTGGCCTGTCACGATATAGGCGACGCGCTTGCCAATATTGGTTGCGTGGTCTGCCATCCGTTCCATATGGCGAATAGTCAGAATGACCAGCACGATCGGTTCAATAATGCCCCGGACATCGCGCTGCTGTGCCAGTTCGGCATAGAGGGTTTCGTAGTCCAGATCAACAGCGTCGTCTTTGATTTTAATGGCCAACCCAGTCTCCGCATCCATATCTGACAAAGCTGCCAGGCTCATTGCCAGCATTGCCCGACAGCGATCGCACATCATTTGTACCTGCCTCATCTGGGGCAGCGGCGGATAAGCAAACAAGCGGATGGCAATTTCCCCCAGATCCTCAGCATAGTCACCGATCCGCTCCAGATCCCGCACCAGTTGCATGATGGCACTCAAGAGTCGCAAATCCTGGGCAACAGGTGACTGGAGGGCAATTAGTGTGACGCAATCCTGTTCAATCTGGCGGTAAAAGTGATCAATTTGTTTGTCCTGTACTGAAATCTGTTGGGGGGCTTCCAGATCCTGCTCAAACAGTGCTCGACGCGCTAACAAAAAAGAATTTTCCACCAGGGCACCCATTCGCAAAACGTCCTGCTGGATACGTCTGAGTTGGCGCTCAAAATTAGTTCGAGTTGTAGTGAGCTTGGGTTTATTCAATGACGTTTTACCAAATTTAGTACTTTATTTTGATGTCCCATATAGCGCTGGAAGTGATACCAATTTAATTGGGGCCTGCGGCAGATTAGCTCCCCAACCTTCCCTTGGCAAAGGAGGTGCCGCAAGCGTTGGGGGTAGATGGGCAATGATCATCGTTTAAAGCGGGATTAAATCACTATTGAGATAAAGATCATCTCCAAGTATAGCTACCCCGCCTTGGAATGGAAGGTGATCCGGAACTCCTTAAAACTTTTTGTTTCAGAACTGACCTTACCCATCTCGTGTTAAACCTACCCTATGCCGGGGGTCTCCCCCCCTGCCATGTCCCCCGCGCTACCCATCTACCCCACCGCCTGCGGCACCTACCCTTGGCAAGGAGAGGTTGGGTTCGTTTGGAGGGGGTTGGGTTTGGGTCCCCCAATCGTCGGAGTGGATTTTACAGCAAGTTTTACAGCACCTTCCGCTTCAGGTATGGTTGCAAAACTTCAGGAATCTGAACCGTGCCATCGGGTTGTTGATAGTTTTCTAGAATGGCTGCCATTGTGCGTCCGATCGCCAACCCAGAACCATTGAGCGTATGAACAAACTGAGTTCCCTTCTGTCCGGCTTCCTTGAAACGAATATTGCCTCGACGGGCTTGAAAGTCCCAGAAATTGGAGCAACTGGAAATTTCCCGGTACGTTCCCGCTGAGGGCAACCAGACTTCCAGGTCGTAACATTTAGCAGCACCAAAGCCCAGATCACCGGTGCAGAGTTCGATCGTGCGATAGGGCAATTTGAGGGCCTGTAGAATCGCTTCAGCATTCTGTACGAGCGCTTCATGCTCCTGCTCGGAAGTGTTGGGATGCACCAGCTTAACCAGTTCCACCTTGTTAAACTGGTGCAGTCGGATTAACCCACGGGTATCTCGTCCGTAGCTGCCTGCTTCCCGGCGAAAACAGGGGGTAGAGGCACAGTGGTAAATCGGTAGCTGATCAACGGTCAGAATCTCATCCCGGTAGAGGTTGGTAACGGGCACTTCGGCAGTCGGAGTGAGCCAGAGGTCATCATCGCCACATTTGAAGCTTTCCTCCGCAAATTTGGGGAGTTGACCCGTTGCAATCAGTGATTGAGTATTGATCAACAAAGGCGGCAAGACTTCCAGATAACCTGCGGCAATTTGCTGTTCTAGCATAAACTGAATCAGCGCCCGCTCTAAGGCGGCTCCTGCCCCAATCAATAAAACAAAGCGGGTTTGAGCAACTTTGGTGGCCCGTTCTGTGTTGAGGATGCCTAGTTTTTCCCCAATTTCCCAATGGGGAAGAAGGGAGGCGTTCTGGGGTTTGTATTCCTCACCCCAGTGGCGAATTTCCACATTTTCGGTTTCATCTTTGCCCCTAGGCGTGGAGTCAGCGGGTAAGTTTGGCAGTTCTAGAAGCAGATCCTCAATCTGCTTTTTGATCTCTTTTTCCTGCGGATCTAAATCGCTCAGCGTTGCCTTAATCTGGTTGCCTTCTTCCTTCAGCACTTTTAACTCTGGGTCATCTGGCTTACTGCCAGATTTCATCCTTTGCCCGACTACCTTGCCAATTTCGTTGCCCCGCGCCTGGAGTTGCGATCGCTCTAGTTCCAGCTTGCGTCGCTGCTCATCAAGCTGCAAGATTGGCTGAATGTCGTAATGACCGTTGCGACTGTTCAGCCGTTCTTTCACATAGTCTGGTTTTTCTCGAATTAACTTCAGGTCAAGCACAGAGAATTCTACCGATTTTGGATTTTATTTTTTAGTTGAGGGAGAGAAAAGCATCTATTCCCCCTCTAGGCTACTATAGCGATCCTGTTTGGATTGTGAAAGAACTTTCCCCCTGGGGAAAGACTTTTACAACTGCCGCTGGTGACCAATGATCCAGGACTGCTATCTGCAAGTCCACGTCAGCTATCCACCGTCAAGCATTCGCCGTCAGAGAAAGCCCGATCGCTCATGGCTGATAAAGCAGTTTGCAGATCAATAAAGCAGTTTGCAGATCAATAGAGTATGGAGGGGACAGGGGGCACTGTCTCCTAGCCCGTACCTTACGCAAGTGATACCGATTTAAACCATGAACCTTGCCCATCTACCCCACCGCCTACGGCACCTCCCCTTGGCAAGGGGAGGTTGGGAGGGGTTAGATTTGCATTGTTTTCAATTCAAATTGGTAGGAGAACTGCCGTAAGTAGCTGGGTGCAATTAAACTAAGGATGATTTTTGGGATAGAACCCTTTGCCTGGGTTGTACGAGTCATCCGTCAGGATAGAGTTGAGTTACCCTCAACTCTATAAGGCTCTATTCTGGCTGGTTTGAGGGTTTTCAACCCGGCAAAATAAACTCGACAGACCCCTAGGCTCCCAACCAACGGGCTGCGTCTTTTGCATGGTAGGTTAGGATCAGATCGGTGCCTGCCCGCTTAAAGCTGGTCAAGGTTTCCAATACCACGCGCTCCTCGTCGATCCAGCCGTTCAGGGCAGCGGCTTTGATCATGGAGTATTCACCAGAAACGTTATAAGCGGCAACCGGCAGATTAGAAGCCTGCTTGACTTGCCAGATGATATCCATATAGGCGAGGGCTGGTTTCACCATCAGCATGTCTGCGCCTTCGGCAATGTCCAGCTCAATTTCCTTGAGGGCTTCGCGGCTGTTACCCGGATCCATCTGGTAGGTGCGGCGATCGCCAAACTGGGGGGCAGAGTCTGCGGCATCCCGGAAGGGACCGTAGTAAGCTGAAGCATACTTCGCTGCGTAGGACAGGATCGGCGTATCTTGAAAACCTGCTTCATCCAGCCCTTCCCGGATCGCCTGGACAAAACCGTCCATCATGCCCGATGGCGCAATAATGTCAGCTCCAGCCTTTGCCTGGGAAACGGCTGTTTTCTTGAGTAGTTCCAGCGTTGGGTCATTCAACACCCGTCCACTCAGGTCGCCCACCTGTAAATATCCACAGTGTCCGTGGGAGGTATATTCACACAAACAGGTATCAGCAATGATGACTAAATCTGGCACCGCTTCCTTAACAGCGGTGGCGGCCTTCTGCACAATGCCACAGTCATGCCAGGCACCGGTTGCATCGATATCCTTGTCTTCCGGAATGCCAAACAGAATAATGCCAGGAATGCCCAGGTCATAAACCTCTTTGGCTTCTTCCACAATCTTGTCTACTGAAAGCTGAAACACACCCGGCATCGATCGCACCTCATTGGCAATCCCTTGACCCGGCACAGCAAACAGGGGGTAGATGAAATCACTGGTCGTCAATACGGTTTCTCGTACCATCCGACGAAGTTGGGGATGGGTGCGAAGACGACGAGGGCGATGAGTTGGAAACATAGTGACAACTGACGACTGAACGCTATATTTCTTAAAAGTCTAGAACGTTCTGTCCCCCGACCAACCCCTTCGTTCATTACGTTCTATTACAAGGAGTTGATGGATGGTAAGTACAATTAAGCCTGGTTACTCGATCGGTTGGTCAAAATCGGCCCTGTCCTGTGCTAAGGAATTTGGCCCCCTGCCGCTAACGGTTTTGTCTGGAGCACTTCCCTCTGGATTGCGGGGTTCCCTGTATCGCAATGGTCCTGCCCGTCTAAAACGCAATGAACAGTCGGTAGGGCACTGGTTTGATGGTGATGGCGGCATCTTGGGACTGCATTTTGGAGCGGGGGGAGCTAGGGGAATTTACCGCTATGTGCAAACAGCAGGCTACCAGGCAGAGGAAGCGGCAGGGCAGTATCTTTTCAGCGGCTATGGGATGTTGCCCCCTGGACCCATTTGGAATCGGTTCACCCGGGATCTGAAAAATGCTGCTTATACTTCCGTGTTGGCTCTGCCAGATAAGCTGTTGGCCCTGTGGGAAGGTGGAGAACCCCATGCGTTAGATTTAGAAACTCTCAATACCTCAGGTTTAGACGATCTGAATGGACTTGCCGGGTTACCTTATTCAGCCCATCCCAAATGGGACCTGCAAACCGGTGAGATTTTTAACTTTGGAGTCAGTCTTGGCAAAGACGGCATACTGAACGTTTACCGCAGTGATGCCAGTGGGCAGATCCGCCAAAAGGCAGCGATTGCCCTGCGGGGGCTACCCCTGATCCACGATTTTGTCCTGGCTGGCAGATATCTGGTCTTTTGTATCTCTCCGGTTAGACTGAATGCTTTGCCGCTTCTAGTAAAACTCAAAAGCTTCAGCGAGGCGCTGGAGTGGCAACCCGAAAAGGGAACAGAAGTGGTCGTGGTCGATCGGGAAACCCTAGAAGTGGTCAGCCGGATTGAAACCGATCCCTGGTATCAATGGCACTTTGGCAATGGGTATGAATTGGCGGATGGTTCTGTAGTCCTCGATATGGCTCGCTATGAAGACTTCCAGACTAATCAACGGCTAAAAGAGGTTGTCACGGGAGAATTCCAAACCGGCGCTATCGCCACCCTCTGGCAACTCCGCCTTGATCCCAGGCTGGGCAAGGTGATTGACCTGCAGCAGGTTCTGGATCGCAGTTGCGAATTTCCTGTAGTGAGTCTAGCGGAGGTGGGGAAACCTGCGCGCTATACCTATCTGAATTTGCATCGGAAGGCAGCGGATACCCGCAGGGATTACTTTGGGGCGATCGCTCGCTTTGACTCCAAAACTGGAACCCTGACCGAAGCAGACTTAGGCGAAAACCGCTATCCAACGGAACCGATTTACGCAGCCGATGCCTCCGATGCCGCTCAAGGGTGGATTTTAACCGTTGTCTACGACGGTAATACAGACCGCAGCGAAGTCTGGATTTATGCCAGCGATCGTCTAGATCATGAACCCGTTTGCCGATTGGCCCTTCCTGTGGTGGTTCCCCTTGGTTTTCATGGCACCTGGAAGCCTGTATAAAACCTGGGGATGGGGGAGAGAACAGGCGGCAGCCTGCCTTTTCTCGCACTATAGCCCTGTGCAAGCGTGTTAGGACATGGAATTAAAGGGAGAGGGGGAAACTCCCAACAGGGGTAGAACTCCTGTACCCTTCTAACTCATCTCCGGACTGCTACAGCTATCCTCAATCATTTGTCAAAAAGCAGCGCGTTGTGAAAGTCTTTCCCGTTAAAGAACGACTTTCATGATCCAAACTAGGATCGCTATATCACCCTAAAATCTTCAATCTAGAATGGCATGACTTACTCTTCAGAGGATGTACAACAAATTTTGCAGCGGGCACTGGCTCGGGGAGAGAATGAATTTTCGCGGGAACACCTTTTGGAAATGGCATCGGAACTGGGGGTTTCGGCTGAAGCGCTTCAACTTGCCGAACAGGAGTGGCTATCTGAGCAGCAACAAGCCCGCGATCGCAGCGCCTTTAATGCCTACCGCCACAGAGCCTTTAAATCCCATTTAATTTCTTTTTTAGCGGTGAACACCTTCCTGATTCTACTCAACTTAGTTGCCAGTCCAGGCTCGTTTTGGGCCATCTATCCCCTATTGGGATGGGGATTAGGGCTGTTCTTGCAAGGTTGGAGTACTTATCAGACAGAAGGAGAGGGCTATGAACGGGCATTTCAGTCGTGGCGGCGGTTTCATCGATCGCCCCCAAAAGCAGGGTGAATCTATTTTTATTAACCTGGCAACTGTTGTGACTACATTCGCCCTCGCCCTGAATCCCTCGCCCAACCTGGGATAGATTCAAGCCTGGGGTGCATTGGGCTTGTGGAGGAGTCGCTATATGTCATCCCAGGAAAGTGTAAAAATTCTCGTAATCGCATGTTCAACCTGGATGATTGCTGGGAAATCTAAAAACAACCTGATTGGGTTCAGTAAAGGCTACCAATTTTGGATTGTGATTGTATCCAACTGGTTGTGCGATGTTTTGTACAGTTGGGATAGTCATAGGCCAGCAGTTCCAATCACGGATTTCCTGGAAAAATTAGGAGAGAACCAATGCCTAAACGTAAAATACCCCGTGGGGGTGGTACTCAAGTTGCTTTGAGTCCAGAATTGGCGATCGCCGCGATCGGTTTGTTTTCCGCTTTTGCCGATGGAGAATCTGTCGCTGATTCAGAAACCTATGTTCTGGGCGAAATGTTGTCCAGCATCGATTTGTATGAGGATTACGCTGAAGAAGACTATAAGGCCTTAGGAGCCGAGATTGCGAATTTAATCAACGAGGAAGGGGTTGAGGCTGTTGTTGGGCAGGCGATCTCCACCGCTACGGATGAGGGACTGGAAGAGGTGGCCTATATCGTAGCCCTGATGGTCGTGGCTGCGGATGGCGAAGTCCCCGAAGACGAACAGGAATACATGGATAATTTGTCTGAAGCGTTGGGGATTTCTGCAGAACGGGCCGGAGAAATTATTGACGAGATCTTCTCTGAAGACGATGAGGACGAGGACGAAGAAGAGGAGGAAGAAGACTAACTGGCACTTCATTCCAGTCACAGATGGGTAAATCTAAATCCCCCTGATCGCTATCTGGTTCAGGGGGATTTTTTATTGAAAAGTTACTCAAAGATCGGCGCAGGGTAAAAAATCACCGATCGCCCAAAAAAGAGTGAACAAAAATCGCCGCCTGGGTGCGATCGCGCAGATTCAATTGGCCCAAAATATTGGTGACATGATTTCTCACCGTTTTTTCTGAAATGTAAAGCGTTTGGGCAATCTCCCGGTTGCTAGCACCCTGGGCAATCAACCGGAGAATTTCCTGCTCTCTGGGAGTTAACCCATCCCAACCTGGTGGCGGACTGGGGACTGCTGGCTGGACAGCCACCGCCTTACTGGCCAGTCCGGGTGCAATCTGCGTATAGCCCTTCTGCACCAACCGGATCGCCTGAGTTAAATCCTCAAAGGGGGTGTCTTTTAGTAAATAGCCCACTGCTCCATGCAGGAGTGCCTGTTTGACGTATTCTTCATCATCAAAGGTTGTGAGGATCAACACTTTAGTTTCAGGAAAGCGCTGGCAAATTTCTTTGGTTGCTGCTACCCCATCCATGACCGGCATCCGCACATCCATCAGCACCACGTCTGGACGAAGTGCCCCAACCTGGACGATCGCCTCCTGCCCATCCGCCGCTTCTCCTACCACCTGCAGGTCCGCATCCGATTTCAGCAATGCTTTCATGCCCCGCCGGATCAGGCTTTGGTCATCTACCAGGAGAAGGCGAATCATAGGGGAAATCGGGCAATAATCTGGCAACCGGCGGCGGGTTTTGTTACCAGCTCGAAACTTCCCTTAGCGGCTAAAGTCCGTTCTCGCATCCCTTGTAAGCCAAAGCCGGTAGCAATTTGGTTGGATTCGAAGCCTTTTCCATTATCCTGCACGATTACCTTCAGGTCTGGGGTGCTTGTAATTGAAATATGCACGTTCGTGGCCGCCGCATATTTGTAAATGTTAGTTAAGGATTCCTGCACAATTCGGTAAACAGCCGTTTTGACCTCGGTGGAAAGGGCACGATTAATATCCATTTGGCAGGTGGGCTGGATGTCTGTGGATCGCTGGAAGTCGTCAATCAACGTGGAGATGGCAGCGGTGAGCGATCGCCCCTGCAAGGGATCCGATCGCAGGGCTGAAACCGACTGCCGCACTTCTTGCAATGCTTTGGACGCAATTTGTTTCGCCTCAGCCAGCAACTCTTGTGCCTCTGTGGGATTGGCATGAAACAACCGCAAGGCTGCTTCCAGGTGAAGATTGAACACTGTGAGCGAGTGCCCCAGGGAGTCATGAATCTCACGGGCAATCCGATTCCGCTCCTGCAAGGTAGCCGTGTCTTCAACCTGCATCGCATACTGACGCAATTTTTCGTTGGCGGCTGCCAGTTGCTCACGGCTGAGGCGTTCTGCCAGGATGGCATTGACCAATTGTTGCAGAAAAAGAATTACCAACCCGAATAGGATCGTGAGACTGACTCCATAAACCCCAATTCGATCGGCAAACATAGGTGAAAGGAAAACCCCGAGGTATCTCATCCGATCGCTCAACGTCAACACGCAAAGTAATAAAGCAACACCAGAAACAAAGGAGCGATTGTATCCCTCAAAGACCAGGCAGTTGCGAATCACCAGCACGATGTAAAGCAGGGGAAACAGGCGAATGCCACCTGCCAGCGATGTTAACAGAATCAGACCAAACTCCAGGCAGGTATAACCTACTTTGGCAGACGGACGGTTCGGAAGTCGCAGCCCCAGCCCAACAAAGACACTCAGCCCTAACAGGTTTAACAAAGGCCGATGAGGCAGTTGGAATAGTCTGAAACCGAAGAGTTCACTGACGCCAACGATCGCCAACAGCACCCACTCCAGATGGAGCAAAAATTTCAGCGGGTGACGATGGGGCTGCGGGGAAGAAGACATTTAAGCGCCAAAACGGATTAAATAAAATCGAGAATTTTGCCCTCGGAAGGGGTACACAGCCGTGGGCCCGTACAGATAAGGTATCGAGGAAATCCCATTTTGAACGGGGACAAATGTCCCATTTCGGTAGGGACATGTGCCTCAGGTATCTAAAGTAACTCCAACTTTAGGATAGGAGCAACGAATTCAATTCTACAAATTCGCCCCATGTTCAAGATAGGAGGTCTTTATCATGCAGATTCCTCTGATAGATGCTGACAGCGGTTTACCCAGGATTTTGGGCTGGGCTGATTTGATCGGCGATGTATTTGGACTCAACGTTCCTCAAATTTTCGAGGTTGAGCAGTTGAAGCAACTTCCCGCAGGCACATTGGGCCGTGGGTTAGCAGATTTTCTGGAGCAGCAGCAGTTGACCCCGATCGTGACAGGGCCAAGGCGAAAACAGCTTCATGATAGTGTGCATGTCCTCACGGGGTACGATACTGACCCTATTGGTGAGGCAGAGGTGCAGGCGTTTTTGCTGGGGGCAAAATTCCATCCCCTTCAGATCATCCTGGGCTTGGGGATTGGGTATATTCTATCGAGGGAAGGCTTTTCCCCGGCAGTGCGGCAGCGTCTCTGGCAGGCTTATCGGCGGGGATGGAACGCTACCTTTGATGTCGATTCCTGGCAACCAGAACAACAGTGGCAGCTATCCCTGGTTCAGGTGCGGGAATTTTATCATGTTTGAGTCCTGCGATTAACTTGACAGCTATACGCTGTGCTAAGTAGCTGGGCGCAATTAAATAAAAGATGAGTTTGGGGGTGGAGGGGGTGGAACC
>JBAUTA010000807.1:0-9052 GCA_049581985.1 Kovacikia sp. | reverse complement strand
TCCTAAGGCTTTTCGTGGACACATTGACGCGATTCAACGCAATGCGATTACTAGTTGGACCTTACTTGAGCCTAAACCTGAGATTATTTTGCTAGGTGATGATGAGGGAACTGCAGAAATTGCCAGGGAACTGCATTTAAAGCACATTCCTGAAGTGGAGCGTAACGAATATGGAACCCCGCTACTGAGTTCTTTGTTTGAACTGGCTCAACGAATGGGAACTGGGCCCCTGTTTGCTTATATCAATTCAGATATTATTTTGATGAGTGATTTTATGCAGGCGGTTCAGCGGGTTCCGTTTCGGCGGTTTATGCTGACCGGACAGCGCTGGAATCTGGATCTGGGAGAGCCGATCGGCTTTAAACCTGGATGGGAAAGCCAACTACGAGATCGTGTCTGCCAGTCGGGAAACCTGGAAGGTCCCCAGGCAATGGATTACTTTGTGTTTACCCGGGATACCTATCGGGAAATTCCCAGGTTCGCGATCGGACGAACGGCATGGGATAATTGGCTCCTCTGTGAGGCGTTTCGGCTTAACGCCCCCGTGATTGATGCCACCCAGTCTATCGCCATCGTCCATCAAAACCATGACTATAGCCACCATCCTGAAGGCACCCGGGGAATCTGGGAGGGACCGGAAGCGCAGCAAAATATAAAGCTTTTAGGAGGCAGACACTATGCGTTTTTTATGCTAGATCTGGCTAACTGGCTGATGACCGATCAGGCATTAAAACGCTCCCAGTGGACGTGGCAGCGTCTTGATCGCTATCTGGATATGATGCCGCTAGCGCGTCCTCAGATGAAAGTTTGGGCAACACCGTTGCTCAAGTTGTTGAGAATGGGTAACCCAATCCCCAGGGTTATCTCTAAAGTTAAAAAGATTCCTGCTAAAATCGTCAGCAGGCTAAATTGAAACAAAACTTCGCAGCCTGATTAAAGCCTGAGTGAGTGGAGTGAGGAGTTTGAAAGCGTGGCTGAAATGCAAACAGTCTCAGTGGTTGGACTTGGAAAATTGGGCACGCCTATGGTGGCATGCCTTGCAGATAAGGGATATCGGGTAATTGGTGTAGATGTAAATCCAGCAGCCATTCAAGCCATCAATGCAGGGAAAGCTCCCGTCCAGGAGCCGGGGTTGGATGAGATGCTACATCGTAATCATGATCGTATCCGCGCAACTTCTGACTACAGAGAGGCGATCGCCCATTCGGATGTCACGTTCATTATTGTCCCGACCCCCAGTGATGCTACGGGTAAATTTTCGATTAAATATGTTTTGAGCGCGCTCGACCCGATCGGTGAAGCCCTGAGAAATAAGGATGGGTTTCATCTGGTTGTGATCACCAGTACGGTTATGCCCGGTGCCACTGGAACTGAGATTCGAGCAGCTCTAGAAGCGAAGTCAGGGAAGCGCTGTGGTGAGGGCTTTGGCCTATGCTACAGTCCCGAGTTTATCGCTTTGGGCAGCGTCATCCACGACATGCTGAATCCCGACTTTATTCTGATTGGTGAATCTGACCCTAAATCGGGCGAGATTTTAGCCACGATCTACCGCAATCTGGTGGATAACAACCCGCCTGTTTCCCATATGAATCTGGTAAATGCGGAACTGGCAAAGATTTCGGTTAATACCTTTGTCACTACCAAAATCTCCTATGCCAATATGCTGGGCGAAATTTGTGAACGGCTTCCCGGTGCAGATGTTGATGTGGTTACGGCTGCGATTGGGCAAGACTCCCGCATTGGTAAAAAATATCTCCGGGGCGCAACGGGCTATGGCGGGCCCTGCTTCCCCCGCGACAATATTGCGTTTGGGGTTTTGGCCCAGGCTGTGGGTGCCAACGCGGCACTCGCAGAAGCAACGGATGTGATTAACCGTAAACAAGCAGCCCGGATTGTCAGTCACCTGTTACCCCGGATTAAGCCCGACGCTAAAGTAGGCATTTTAGGGCTTGCCTATAGGCCTGACACCAATGTGATTGAAGAGTCTCAAGGAGTCGCTCTGGCTCAGGAATTACTTTCTAAAGGGTTTTCGGTGATTCTCTACGATCCGCTCGCGCTGGACAATACCCGTCAGGTTCTGGGTGCTGGCCCTGAATATGCACCTTCCATCCAGGACTGTGTCCACCAAGCTGATGCGATCGTCATTACCACTCCTTGCAAAGAATTCAAGGCACTCGAACCCACGGATTTCTCGTCAGAAGTCCCAGCCCAACCCAAAGTGGTGCTGGACTGCTGGCGGGTGCTAAATCGCGATCGCTTCGCGAGTGTGTGCGAGTATATTGCTCTTGGAGTTGGCTAGAAAACTGCCAGGTGCAAGGATTTTACAAACGAGGAGTGGATTCAACATGATAGTAGTGTGTGGTGGTGGTGGTTTTATTGGGGGGCATCTGGTCAAGGTATTGCTTCAACAGGGGCACTCCCATGTCAGAGCAGTCGATATTAAACCCTTAGATGAGTGGTATCAGGTTTCTCCTAAAGCTGAGAATCTGGTGTTAGATCTGCAAGAAAAAGAACACTGCGAGAGGGCGCTATACGGTGCCAGTACGGTTTACAACCTTGCTGCTGATATGGGAGGCATGGGCTTTATCGAAAACAACAAAGCCCTCTGTATGTTGAGCGTCCTGATCAATACCCATCTCCTGATGGCTGCTAAAAAGTACGGTGTTGAACGGTTTTTCTTTGCTTCTTCGGCCTGCGTCTACCCGGACTATCGTCAAACGACTCCCCAGGTAGTTCCTTTGAAAGAATCCGATGCCTATCCAGCGATGCCGGAAGACGGTTATGGCTGGGAAAAGCTGTTCAGCGAACGGATGTGCCGCCATTTCAGAGAAGACTTTAATCTGATCACCCGGGTTGCCCGTTACCACAACGTTTATGGTCCCTTTGGCACCTATGATGGTGGTCGAGAGAAAGCCCCCGCTGCGGTTTGCCGCAAGGTCATTCAAGCCAAGCTGTCGGGTGTCCATGAAATTGAAATCTGGGGAGATGGCAACCAGACCCGTAGCTTTATGTATATCGATGACTGCATCAAAGGCACTCTGGACATTATGGCCAGTGACATTGAGCAGCCGATTAATCTGGGCAGCAGTCAACTGGTCACCATTAACCAACTGGTTGATATCGTCGAAAAAATAGCAAAGGTGAAGCTGAAACGAACCTATAATCTCTCTGCACCCAAAGGGGTCAATGGCAGAAACAGCGATAACACCACGATTCAATCACTGCTAGATTGGGAACCCAGCATCCGTTTAGAAGATGGGATGGAAAGAACCTACCGCTGGATTTACGATCAGATGACCAAAAGCCGGGTTCTTGTGGGAAGTTTATGAGTCAGGTATGAGCCAGTCTGAACCTACCGTTTCAGTCATTATCCCTTGTTATAATCAGGGGCAATATTTGGATGAAGCGGTAGGCAGCGTCTTTGCTCAGACCTACCAAAGTTTTGAACTGATCGTGATTAACGATGGTTCCACCGATGCCGCCACGATCGAACTTCTCCAGAATTATCAGAAGCCGCGCCTTAAAGTCATCCACACAGAAAATCGAGGTCCGTCTGCTGCCCGGAATACCGGAATTCAGCAGGCATTGGGCCGATATATCCTGTCCCTAGACGGTGACGATCGCATCCAACCCACCTATCTGGAAAAAGCCGTACCGATTCTGGAGAGCCATTCTAACGTTGGGATTGTCTATGCTCAGGCTGAGTTTTTTGGGGCTAAAACTGGGGTTTGCGAGCTACCGACCTACAGCTTTCCAGAAATTCTGTTGGGCAATATGATTTTTAGTTTCAGTTTCTATCGCAGAGACGACTGGGAAAAGGTCGGCGGCTACAACGAAAATATGGTCTACGGTTGGGAAGACTACGATTTTTGGCTGTCCCTGATTGAGTTGGGCAGAGAGGTGGTTCAAATCCCGGAACCCCTGTGTCTTTATCGACAGGTTTCCAACTCCAGGAGTGAGCAACTCAATCGCGATCGGCAAATCAGTAGCTACGCCCAGCTTTTTCGCAACCACCCTCGTCTTTACACCGACCACATCAATACACTGTTTCAGCACATCGTCGATTTGAGAGATGACGTGCGTCAAACCCATACCCACCTGGGACAAACGCAAGTTGAGTTGGCACAGGCGCAACAGGCCCAGATCCAGCTTTCTGCCATTCAGAACAGCAAATTAGGGCGATTATATACCCGGTATGTCAAGCTCAAAAAGCGATTGGGTCTGAAAATTGATGATTATAGTGACAGCTCCATTTCTAGCCCAAGTCAACCCCTAGATCTCCTGTGACACGGACAACCGTTTTTTCTGCTGCATTCAGAAAGTTGGGAAAGCTTGTCAAGGTTTGGCAAGAGCGAGGAACGCGTGGTTTTCTGAAGTTTGTCTACGCCCGTAGTAAAGAACTCCTGCGAGGTAAACTCACCTACGACCAGTGGGTGCGCCAGAATCGTTTGACCCGATCGGACATTTTGTCTGCCCAACGCCAGATTGCT
The DNA here is from genome assembly GCA_049581985.1 of Kovacikia sp. Classification (GTDB taxonomy): domain Bacteria; phylum Cyanobacteriota; class Cyanobacteriia; order Leptolyngbyales; family Leptolyngbyaceae; genus Kovacikia. The sequence goes on along the minus strand of JBAUTA010000807.1, from coordinate 4,562 downwards.
GAGTGGCAGAGCAGACCCACGTTTTCAGTGGTGATGCCTGTCTACAATGTCGAGGCAAAGTGGCTAGAAAAGGCAATTCAATCAGTACTCAACCAGATCTATCCCGATTGGGAACTCTGCATTGCTGATGATGCTTCCACTCAACCCCATATCAAGCCGCTGCTTACCCGTTATAGCAAGCTTGATCCACGCATTAAAGTTGTGTTTCGTGCTGAAAATGGCAACATCGTCGCCGCCAGTAATTCTGCTTTAGAACTTACAACCGGAGATTATATTGCCCTCCTCGATCATGACGATGAGCTGGCGATCGATGCCCTATTTGAAACCGCCAAACTGATCAACCAGCATCCAGATGCCGACTTCATCTACAGTGATGAGGACAAAATTGATCCCCAGGGAAAACGACTAGACCCCTTCTTTAAGCCAGACTGGTCTCCCGACTACTTCCATGCCTGCATGTATACCTGCCATCTGGGCGTTTATCGTACCCGTCTGATACGTGACCTGGGTGGTTTTCGCGCAGGCTACGATGGTTCCCAGGACTACGATCTGGTGCTGCGTGTAGTTGGAAAAACCAGGCACATTTACCACATTCCCAAAATCCTCTACCACTGGCGCATCATTCCGACATCGGTCACCGCTGGAGAGCAGGCAAAGCCGTGGGCCTATCTTGCTGCCCGCAAGGCACTGGAAGACAGCCTCACAAGTAGCCCCTATCCGGGTTGGGTAGAAGCAACACCCCGACCAGGATTTTGGCGGGTGCGCCGTCATATCATTGGGCAACCCCTGATCAGCATTATTATTCCCAGTGCAGGTAAGGTGATTGATACCCCCGACGGGCCTCTAAATATTCTGCAAAACTGTATTCACAGCATTCAACGCAGCACGTATCGCAACTTCGAAATCGTGGTAGTGGATGGCTACGACATCCCAGAGCCGACCCTGGAAGCATTGACAAAGCCCCTTGCTGAAGCCCCTGCGCCGAATCTTCAGCTTGTCCGGTGTGCTGACCCATTCAACTTCTCCCATCGCATTAACCAGGGTGCAGCCAAGGCAAGCGGGCAATTTCTGCTGGTACTCAACGATGACATAGAGGTGATCACGCCCGACTGGCTGGAGTCGATGCTGGAATTTGCCCAACAAGCTGAGGTTGGAGCAGTAGGCGCGAAGCTATTTTTTGCCGATGGTAAGATTCAACATGCGGGCGTCATGGTGCTGAATGGCAATGCAGGTCATGCCTTTCATGGGTTTGATGGCGATCATCCTGGCTACTTTTGTTCAAATGTCGTGAATCGCAATTACCTGGCGGTCACTGCGGCCTGTCTGATGATGCGTCGGGACCTGTTCGACCAGCTAGGCGGGATGGATCAGCAGTTTCCGCTCAACTACAACGATGTGGATTTATGCCTGAAAGCCCATCAGGCTGGCTATCGAAATGTCGTAACCCCTTTTGCCCAACTGATTCACTATGAATCAGCCAGTCGCCAGAAAGGACTCAACCCAAAGGAGTGGGAAAAGCTAAACCACAAGTGGGGAAGTTATTTGACACAGATGGGAAAGGATCCCTACTACAACCCAAATTTGTCTGCCCGTGCTGTTACATTTCAGCTTCCTTAAATAAGGCGAAAATGAGGCGATCGCACCTTTATCTGAAATGAAAATTTAAAGTGAAGAATCGGCCATGGTACGACTGGAAAAGAGAAGCAAAATCAAGTCCGTATCTAAGATTCAGAAACTTTTTCGGTTCGCCTATTTGATTCCACCCCTTGCGATTCTCTGGTTCATTACCCGCTTTGGGTTCAATGTTCCCGTTTGGGATCAATGGGAACTGGTCGAGCTATTCCGAAAGGTGGCCGCAGGGAGCGCTAGCTTTCAGGACTTTTTTGTTCAACACAATGAACACCGGATTCTTTTCCCAAAGCTCATTATCACAGCGCTGGCGTTTGCCTCCCATTGGAATGTCAAATATGAACTATATTTCAGCGGTCTTCTGGTAACCAGCACCTTCCTTTTGCTCTATAAAATTGTCCTTAACCAGTCCGAAGGAGAGGGTAGAAACTTTCACCTGGCTAATTTCTTTATGGCTCTGATTCTGTTCTCTTTTGTGCAGTGGGAGAACTGGTTGCAGGGTTTTGGAATGGTCTGGTTTCTGGTGAATCTGTGCCTGGTGCTCTGTCTTTTTATCTTCTCATCGAACCGTTGGTCTACCCGGTTAAAACTTTTTCTGGGTGCTATCTGCTGTACGGTTGCTAGTTTCTCTCTGGCGAATGGTCTACTCGTGTGGTTGGCTGTTATTCCTTCATTAATCAACCATTTGATCAGGCAGTCAAAAGAGTCTGGGGAAGTCAGAAAAAGAATTCTTTCCTGGGTATCTCCCTTACTGATTTGGGGCGCACTCTTTATTGCTTGCTGTGGTATTTATCTAATTGGCTATGTAAAGCCAGCCTCCCACCCGGATCCTTTCTTCTTCCTCAAGCATCCTTTTGTGGCCGATAATTACTTTTTTACCCTATTAGGGTCGCCCCTCTTGTATGCATCCGATCTTGCTTTTATCTTTGGTTTTCTAGTATTCCTAAATTTTATTTTTTTCATTATTCGGTATATCCGAAATCCCAACTCAAAATTCTCGCAGGATGCAATCCTCTGGATCTCATTGGGATTATTTGCCGTTTTGTCGAGTCTGCTTACCACGATCGGCAGGGCAGGTTTTGGCATCGTGCAGGCGGAGTCACCCCGATATGCAACCCCTTCCATCCTGCTCCTGATCGCGTTAATTCAACTCTGGAGGATTGGATTGAATCCTCCCTCCAGCCGATCTAAATCCTCTGATCTGCGTTCATCTGGCGACTCTCGATTCATCATGATTGGGGGACTCCTGACTTTTCTGGTGCTGGTGGCATCGATCAATTCTCTGACCACCGCAGAAAGGATGCGGGTAGTCGGGAAATATGGTCAGGTCTGTTTAGAAGTGGCAGATTATATTGATCGATCGGCGGACAATTGCCTGAAAGCCATATTCTTTGATCCGAATCTATTGCGGAATCGACTCAATACCTTACGCCAAATTGGTCTGAGAGACTCTCCGCCAAATCTTACCTTTGTGGCAACGCCGCCCAAACCCTACGGACTGATCGAAGTTCCACCCCCCAGCGAAAAACCCTTGACGGTAAAGAAAACCTGTCTTAATTGTGGGGATGTGGAGGTGAATGGTTGGGCCATTCTGCCCGATCAAAAGAAATCCGCCGAACTGGTGCTGCTAAGTTATGGAAGCGGTAATGGCACGGTTTTTTCCAATGCCTATGTCAATTTACCCAGTCCTGAGGTGGCTAAGGTAATCGGTTCCCCTTACGCTACAAATGCCCGATGGACAATCAAGTTTTCACCCAAGCGACTGCCCTTGGGCCAAACGGTGATTTCCGGTTGGGTCTATAATGCCGCAGCCAGGCAACTGGTTCAACTCAACGGTGCGTTCAAAATTAAAGTGGAAGATTGATTCAACCCTGGTAGACGAAAACGAAAGTTTTGGAGGGGGAACCCACCCCCATGGTGCAAAATTTAGTGCTTGCAACACTAGTGTTTGATGAGTTCCATCGACCAGCCAAGGGGATTGATTGGGATGGCTACTTTTGTCCCTTGGGGCGATCGCTCAAACTGAGCCGCATATTCCTTGAAATGGAGATCTACCAGGGCAGGATAATGCCAATCTGCAGCAATTCCCATAGCCATAATTGCCAGCATCAGGATTGCAACTCTCCGCAGCCAAAGGGGATGTTTCTGGCTCAGCAACCAAACCAGTAGAGCCACAAAAGCAAGCATGGGAATGAACCAATAGCGGGTGGCTGCTCCCGGCAGTGCCAGGATATTCCAGGGAACGGTTGCTGATATTAACGCAGCACCAAAGATGAGCGTGCCGTAGAAGATAAAAAGCCGCAGTTCTAGAGGACCTTTCCGCAAAGAGTATAGGATGGCAAGCACTCCCAAAATCGCAATTAGCGATGCCAACAGGCTATATCCACCCCCCAATGACATCAGTTTGCCGTATCCCGTCTGCCCAATTAACGTACTGATAAACACCTGCCCGGCCAGAATCTTGGCGAACAGAACGGGGGTAGCCCCCAGGGCTACGGTGGAGCGGGCTGCATTAGTGTTGAGCACAATCGTGATGCCCTGAATCACTAAACCTACGGTTAAACTGAGGATCAAGAAAACTAACCAATGCCTTCGAGTCAACCACCAATATAGTCCAGAAATCAGGATCAAAAAGGGAGCAAAGGGTCCACTTAAGGCAGCCAAAAGCATCACTCCCAGGTCAAAAAAACGCCATCCAAACGCGCTACTTGGCTCGGCTAAGATTACCATGCAAGCTAACAACGCCAGGTGCCACTGAATATTGGCCATATTGGCGTAAATTTCGGTGGAATTCGGAAGAGCTAAGTAGATAAAAGCCAGGAGCAGTTTAACAGAGGAATTTGGAATTAGTTTTGAAAAACGGGCGGAAATAATCAGCGTCACTGGTAAAACTTTGATTGCCAGGGCAATCAAATTTGCTACCAGGGGGGCCC
>JBAUTA010000806.1:0-2730 GCA_049581985.1 Kovacikia sp. | reverse complement strand
GCAGAACTTCCTCAATCCGCTTCAAAGCGAGAGAAACCGGCATTGTTTTCTGGTTTTCCCAACGGTTGACAGAGTAATATGACACCCCAATCTTGGCAGCTAGTTCCGTTTGAGTGAGGCCACTACGTTGGCGCAGCTCCTGGACTAGCTGACTAAATTCAGGCTGCTTGAGATTTGACATAACCAAACCAGTCATCAATATGGCAGGTGCCATACCCAGGCTTCCCACCATCCTGGCATCGACAACTGGCGATCGTCACGGTTTCGTAAAAGGTTCACGAAATGAAGTTGATTGATAGGGAGTAAAAATGCTTAGGCTGTCCCGACTAATGTGCCAGTTGCACTTGTCTCTTAAATGACCCCAATAGAGACATCTGCATGGGTGATCGCACCCTGATGGCAAATTGGGTTTCTATCATCTCAAAACTTGTCTCAAAATCAAAGTCTCAAAATTGTCCTATGCCAATGCGTTTTGAGACTGTCTACGCACGTAAAGATACATGATGACTATCCATCCGCTTGAAAGGATCTACAGGTTGCCGAATACAGAGCTAAGTAGGTAGCTCTAATTAATTGTAAGAAGGGGGAGTGGGGGCTGCGCCCCCAGGCAGGGGGTTCCACCCCCTCCACCCCCAAACTCATCTTTTATTTAATTGCGCCCAGCTACTTACCTTCTTGTTCGTTCTCGCTGCGAAAGGATCTCCTGTCATAATGGCACGAACGACCCTTGAACCCCATGATTTGAAGCTCAAGGGTAAAGACAATTGATTCGAGCAGAGGCTGATTAACCAGAAAGCGCCTTGCAATAGGCAATACTGGTGAATAACTGGCGGAAGCCCACTGATTCGTACAGTCGTAAAGCACCTGAGGGATTATCTGCATCTACACCCAGGAGTGCCGTGTCAACTCCCTTTGCCTTTAATCGTTGCAGTCCAGTTAACAGCATTGCTCGACCCAAACCTTGTTGTCGAAATCCACGGCGAGTACCTAGATCGGCGATCCAACCTTCATTGCGCCCTGTACGCCGATTGTCTTGGCGATAGATATAGCCCAGGCAGAAAGCTGCAAACGTTCCATCCGGTGCCAGTGCCACCAAATCTAAATCAGGTTCGTAGTCAGGGTCTGTCATCCAATACTGGCGCTGTTCAACCGTGAGAGGGTGAAAGTTCCAGTGGTCGATGAATGATTGATTAAACATCTCAACCCAGGCTGTGACCTGATTCGGTTGCAGCGGTTGCACACAATATCCGGACGGTATTTGGGGGGCAGGGATCTCCGTTGCTAACGGATGTGACATTTGATAAAAGTAGCGAACGATACTGAAGCCGTGTGCTTCAAGAAATGTAATTCGGTCTGTCTGGCACTTGCGGGCACCCGCGCGCAGATTGACTGGTAAGCAACTGGCTTGGCTCTTTTCTCGTAGCCGACCCTCAACCCAGGCCAGGATCTGCTCTTCAATCCCTTGGTTTCTGACCTCAGGATGTACCTTCAATCCGAGGAAACCATCTTGAGTTTCATCGGCAGGCGGCATCCGGAGGCTACCATATCCGATTAATTGTCCCTGGGCATTGACCCACAACTGGAGATCACGATCAAGGTCAAACCCTGGAGCAGCAAAGTTACGCCGCAGTTCTTCGACAGAAGTTCCCTGGTCTAGCTGGTCAACCGCCTCGCAGGCGTTAATCAGATCGGAGATCGCCTGGAAATCCGTTTCATCTGCATAGGAGCGAGATGTAGCATTTTGTTTGGTTAGTGCTGGCATATGCACCTTCGAGATTATTGGGAGCATAGAATCAGCTACATCAGGCAGGCGGTCAATTTCGTATAACTTGAAGTATGGTTGTAGTATTCGTGATTGAAGTCATTGCCACCTTCGGACCCTTATGATGAGCGGGTCTTTTACCAATCTGATAGCCAACGTTCATTTTCCCCAGAGAAATAGGTTGAACAGATTACAGTTTCAACTCATAGATGGCAGCAATCTCATTGGATTGAATGCCTAAATACGCCAGCGTTTGTTGCTGGGTCGCATGTCCAAACGCTTCCATCAATAGGGGAATCGCCGTACTCCGCTCCATTCGCTGCCAATAACCCCAGGTCTTCCGCAGCGTATGCCTGCCATAATTGCCTTTCAAGCCCACATCCTGGCACCAGGTCTTTACCCGTGTACTCATCGTTTCGACCGTCAAACAACCCCGTTGTCCCGTGAAGAGGTAATCCTCTGGCTGCAAATCACCCACTGCTAACCAGTTTTGAATCGCAGCGATCGCCGTTCCATTCAATGTCACCGGACGGTACTTGTGAGTCTTCCGCTGCTTCAGGTCCAGCACATCCCCTGCTCTCAAATTTTTCACCTGCCCCACCTTAATCGAGAGCAGCTCATTGGTGCGGTAAGCCGTGTTAATTCCCAGCGTGAACAGGCATAAATCGCGAGGACGGTCGGCCAGAATTTTTTTGATGCGGGCGATCGCCTGTTTATCGCGAATCGGTTCCACCTTAATGGTCGATCCCGCAGATGGAGAATTGGGATTTTACCCCGTTGGAAACGGCATCGCGATCGCCCAAATACTTGACTAAGTTCTCCCCATTATTTCACAAATACTTAATCAGTTAACAGACACCAGATTTTAGGCACCCTCAACCCAAACCCTATCAACCTGACACCCAGCCGCATTTTCAACCGCTTCCCTTACTCACTAACTTCTTATCAATAGTTAATGGGTGGAGGAT
>JBAUTA010000805.1:0-2171 GCA_049581985.1 Kovacikia sp. | reverse complement strand
CGTGTAAGGAGTATAGGTTTGTGAGTTTCGCGCCCCCGCCCCGCGATCGCATCGCTAAGTTTTGGAATTTGCCGACCCCAAAGTCTGGTTTGTTTTTTTGGCTTCCAACTGCCGCCTGCCTTGGATTTACAGGGATAGTTCCGCTGGCACTCCAGCAGTCGCCCGTGATCGCTCAAACTGCTTCATCCCCCCATTCTTCGCAAGCAGCTCAAAAAGGGAGCATTGCTCCTTTTTTGATGGTGAATCCAATCACTGGAAATGACACCACAGCAGATGGGAGCGATCGGGCACCCTTCAAAACCATTACCCAGGCATTACAAACTGCCCCCCCTAATGCGCTGATTCAGCTAGGGCCAGGAACCTATAGTGAAGAAACAGGAGAAAAATTCCCGCTTGCTTTAAAGCCAGGAATTACCCTTCAGGGAAACCCTCAAAGTCGGGGTTCAGATACGGTAATTCAGGGCGGCGGCTTTATTTTGAGTCCCACTGCTGCTCGCCAGAATGTGACGATCGTTGGGGCGGCTAAGGCGATTGTGATTGGTGTCACCCTTACCAATCCCCATCCCCAAGGGTATGGATTGTGGATTGAATCAACCCGTCTGACCGTCACCGATAGTACCTTTACCGCTAGTGGACACGATGGCATCTCGGTCACAGGCGATAGTGCCCCGTTAATTCGCAATAACTATTTCTACCAGAACGGGGCAAACGGGATTACCGTTTATGGCACATCCCGCCCGGAGATTCGGGAAAACATTTTTGAGCAAACGGGGTTTGCGATTAACCTCAATCAGAATTCGGCTCCCCTCATTATTGGGAACCGGATTACTCAAAATAAAGATGGGATTGTGGTACAGGCAAACTCCCGTCCGGTTTTGCGAAACAACTCAATTGAACGGAACGAACGGGATGGGCTGGTGGCGATCGCCCAATCCCGCCCTGATTTGGGAACCGCAGACGAACCCGGTGGAAACTTCATCCGCAATAACGGCCAGTACGACATCAACGTTCAGGCGTCAAATCAAGCCATTCCCGCCTTTGGCAATGAGCTCGATCAAACCTTAGGAGCCCTCGACCTGGCAGGGAAAGGCCAGGGGACGGCTGCCGTGACAGCCTTAACTCCCGCAGCCAGCAGCCCATTACCTACCGTTTTGGTCGCCGCCCTGTCGCCTAACCAGGCGAACCAGCCAACTACTGCCGCCCCTCAAACCCCAGTTCCCTCAGCAGAGAATGCGATCAGGGTCCGCCAGTCTCCTACCCTGGCCGCTCCCTCCCCAGCGCCGACCTCATCTATTGCTTTTGGAGAACGATTATCAAGCCCTGGGGGAGCGGCTCCTCTGCCACCTCCAACCAGTCAATCAACGGCAGCGGTCAAATCTCCTGCTCCCCCTCTGGCGATCGCAACGCCGAGCGCATCCCCGTTTCCGATTCCAACCGCACTCTCTGGAAAAGAGGACTCGCCCAATCAGCGTCCCTTTCAATTGGTCAGGTTGGTGAGTTCTGAACCATCCAGCAAGGATGGGGGCAAGGGTCGAGACCCGGGGAACAGGGGAAATCCCATTCAGTTTTCTGCCACTTCTCGCCTACCGTCCTCCGCATCCCCCTCTAACAGTGGCAAAACCCCCACCACTGCGCCTGCTACTTTCCCGGTTCCTTCCCTGCTGACAACAGTGAACTCGGAGCGGGTGGCGATCGTTCCCAATAGCCCACCCGTTTCTCTGGCGATTCCTGTCTCTGAGTCTCCCCCTAATTTGCTGTTGAACTCTGAGCCAAACCAGGCAGCAGCTTTGGGCAAAAGACCTGTACAAATTCAATTGCCAAACTTTGAAAGGAAGGGCGTTCCCCCGATCGCTCCGGCTGTGACTCGCAGCAAACTATTCCCTATGGCTGCTAATTCGGCCACTTCTAATCCTGCTGCTAATTCTGCCGCTTCTGACGGGGGGGGCAAAAGGTCTGTTACCAACGGTGAGAAACCGCCTTCTCCTGACCGAATGGATTCCCCTGATCTGAACTCAAATCGTTCAATTGAGATTCCAGTACCTGCCCCTGAGTCTCGATCACGTCCGATCGCCCCTGCCGCTGTGGTGCCCCCACCCGCCCCTGCCGCCCCCGCCCCAACCAGTGCTGCCCGGACAGAGGCGCTCAGCTTATTACCAGTTCCCGATTCAAAC
>JBAUTA010000804.1:0-2433 GCA_049581985.1 Kovacikia sp. | reverse complement strand
CCACCCTGGATGTCTTCCAATCTCCCCATTACATGGGCCGGACAATCATTTTGGAAGAGGACCATCCGGTCTGTGGAGCCGAGCTTTCTGATGGCTATGCTCAAAGTAAATGGGTGGCAGAAAAGCTCCTGATGACCGCTCACTCCAGGGGCATTCCAACCTGCATCTATCGACCGGGAATGATTACAGGTCATAGCCAAACGGGAGCTTCGCAACCCAACGACCTGGTCAGCCGTCTCATTAAGGGGTTGACCCAGCTGGGAATTGCGCCCGAACTGGATTTGAATATGAGCTTGACGCCCGTCGATTATGTTAGCCGTGCGATCGTCCAGCTATCGCAGCAGGCAAACTCTTGGGGCAAAGCATTCCATCTGGTCACTCCTGAAGCGCTGTCGTTCCGGCAACTGGTGGATGAAATTCAGAATTTTGGCTACCCCATGCAATGGACTGCTTACAACCAGTGGCAGTCTATCTTACACAGGGTTGCGGCGGAGCAAGGCAATGCGTTAAGCCCCCTTTTGTTCTTGTTTACAGATTGGGGAGCCGAGGATCAATTGCCCTACCTCAAAACATCGGCGTTGGTATCCCAAGCCTTTGACTGTCGGAATACCCTGACTGGATTAGCGAAAACAGAGATTGTTTGCCCGATCGTCGATGCCCCCGTACTCCATACTTACTTCGCTAACTTAATTCCGCGTTCCACATCAGCTCTCCAGCATTTGTGACAACGAGGGACTTTGCGAGCAAGGATTCCGACGGAATCCTTGCTCGCAAACTAAGCAGGAGCTCTATCTAGCAACTGAATCTTGGTGAACTCAATGTTTAAAACCTAAAAGGTGCGATACCTATGCAAAAAGTGCAAAATGGCAACGTTTATTCCACCGGGATGGTCACGTATGAGACCGTCAACAACAGTTATTTAAGACAACGAAAACTCAAGGCGGGTGCAACCGCGGTTCTGCTCTGGGCCTTTGGGGTCGGTTCTGTGATTCCCGGAGATTATTATGGTTGGAATTATGGACTAGAGGCTGGCTTCTGGGGATTAGGTCTGGCAACGCTGGTTATGGCAATCATGTATTTCTGCATGGTTTACAGTATGGCAGAGCTTTCCACCGCCCTTCCCCATGCGGGTAGTCTATTCTCATTTACGCGCAACGCCTTTGGACCCTTTTTAGGGTTTATTTGCGGCATCCTTGTTGCCATCGAATATATTCTGGCAACTGCAGCTCTGGTGGTCACTCTAGCCAGCTATCTCAAGCTTTTAATTCCTGGTATACCGCCATTTCTGGCATGGGTCCTGATTTATACCGTGTTTGTGGCGCTCGTTATTTACAGCATGGAGATAACGTGGTACGCCAGTTTGCTCCTCACCCTACTATCGATCGGTGTTCTGGCCATTTTCTATGGCACCATCGTAGCCTCAGGAACGTTTAACCTGGATTTACTCTTTAACATTCCTCCCGATCCTGGACAGGCGGGCTGGCTGCCAAAGGGCTGGCAGGGGGTGTTTACCGCCGTCCCCTATGCGATTTGGTTTTACCTGGCGATTGAGATTCTACCCCTGGCCGGTGAGGAAACCAAGAACGAGGGCAAAAATATGCCCAAAGGCTTGATCTCTGCCATGTGGACATTGTTTATCCTTTCAATCTTGACCCTTGTATTGAACACAGGTGTCGGTGGCGGAGCGGCTGCCCTTGCCAAGTCAGACATCCCTTTGGCAGATGGATTAGAAGCTTTTGCGGCAGGCTCTTCCCGCACCGCACTCATGCCCCTTGGTCTGCTTTTTGGGTTGGCTGCAGGAGCACATACTCAGATGTATGGCTATGGCCGCATTCTGTTTGCCCTTTCCCGGGCAGGGTATATTCCGCGCTGGCTTTCTGTTACCAGTAAGAAATATACTCCCTATCGAGCCTTGCTAGTTGGCACAGTGATTGGTTTCGGCTGTATTCTCTTAACCAATATTGGGAGCACTGAACTCTCAGCCGTGATTCTGAATATGGCGGTGTTTGCTGCCTTGCTGACCTATATTCTCGTGATGTTCAGCTATATCAAGCTGAAAATTACCAATCCTGATCTACCAAGACCCTACAAGAGTCCCTTAGGAATTCCAGGTGCAATCATTGCAGCCGTTCTGGCCATTCTGGCGCTAATAGCTTGTTTATCAACCCCGACCTACCGATTCGGTTTTTGGGGAATCTTAGTGGCGTTGGTTGTGGCAATGGTGTACTTCTTTCTGGTCAGTAGAAACCAATTGGTAGCTCAAGCCCCAGAAGAGGCAGCGGCACTTAGAAGTCAACCCCGTTAATGGTGTCAAATCGAGATCAGTGACACCCACCCAACTAGTGTTGCAAAACTTATGATTTGGGCTCCTAGACTCAGGTACAGGCATCAATCCATTGCTTTAAGCGTGAGGGAAATTCAGTAGTGCTAGAG
>JBAUTA010000803.1:0-1929 GCA_049581985.1 Kovacikia sp. | reverse complement strand
TACGCCGAGTTTGCCCCAGGATAATCTATCTCCTCCTAGTGAGACTCCAACAAGCAGAAGTACGTCGGACTCGCCGCAGGATAGCTCAACCCAAGGGCCATAACTGACGCGGGTACCCTGTTACTTACTCCGGGGGGAGCCTGACAGCAGCTAACCAGAAGTCGCCGATGAGTTGCACAACCTGCATAAACTGATTCACATCAAAGGGTTTGGTTATATAGCAGTTGGCGTTGAGGTTATACGATCGCAGCACATCCTCTTCATCAGCTGAGGTGGTTAGAACGACCACTGGAATGCGTTTAAGTTCCGGGTTTGATTTGATTTCGGCTAAAATTTCTCGACCGTCCGTCCCTGGCAAATTCAGATCTAACAAAATCAGATCTGGACGAACCGCATCCCTGTATTCACCCTGCCGGTGTAAAAAGTCCAGTGCCGCCTCACCATCGGTAATCCAATGCAGATTGTTGGCGATTTTGGCTTGATTAAAGCTGCGAATAGTCAGGTTTGCATCGCTGGGGGAGTCTTCCACTAATAAAATCTCAATGGAGTCAAACATTTGAATGGTCATGGTGCTGGGGAATGGTGAAATAGAAGGTTGTTCCTACGCCAGGTTCGGAGGTGGCCCAAATGCGGCCACCGTGGCGATCGACAATTTTTTTGCAAATAGCTAGCCCAATGCCTGTCCCTGGGAAATTGGTGCGGGTGTGGAGCCGTTTAAAGATTTCAAAGATGCGATCGAGGTAGCGGGGTTTTATGCCAATGCCATTGTCCCTTACTTGAAAGAGCCATTCATTGTCTCGTAGTTCCGCTGAGATATTGATTTGGGGAGGTTCCTGACGGTGAAACTTGATGCCATTGCCAATTAAATTTTGGAGTAGTTGCATCAATTGATTGTTGTCTGCGATTACGGTCGGTAATGGGTCAGAGAGGATGGTTGCGTTATGCTCGCCGATCGCAACCTGCAAATTTTTCAACACCTGGTTGAGAATTTCGTTACAGTCTGTGGGCGTAAATGCCAGCTCCCGGGTGCCAACGCGCGAATAGGCCAGCAAGTCTTGAATTAACTGCTGCATCCGCTTTGCTCCATCCACAATATAGGCGGTGTATTCCTGAGCTGATTGCCCCAATTGATCTTGATAGTCCTGCATTAGCAGTTGGGTATAGCCGGTGATTGCCCGCAGAGGTTCCTGTAAGTCATGGGAAGCGATATAGGCAAACTGTTCTAACTCCTGATTGGAGCGCACTAAATCCTGGTTTAACTGGTTTAATTCAGCGGTCCGCTCCTTTACCTTGAGTTCTAGATCCTCCTTTGCCTGTTGCAGCACTTGCTGTGCCCGTTTGCGATCAGTGATATCAGTGATCAAAGCAACAAACCCCTTCACTTCCCCCTGCTGATTGAAATCAGGAACATAAATGACATGGACCCAGCGCAGGTCGCCATTTTTATAGGGGACGAGGGTTTCGTAGGAGGCTTCTTGCCCTGCCATGACTGCCTCAATATGCGGTTTAATTGAGCCGTAAACCGCCTCACCGAGAACCTGTTGGAGGGGTAGTCCAGCGATGGCCATTCGGGAAACCCCAAACCAGTGTTCGTAAGCCTGATTATTGAAGCGGTAGCACTGTGCCGAATCAACATAGGCAATCAGAACAGGTAAGGCATCCGTAATCAGGCGAAGCTGCTTCTCACTTTCTGACAGCGCTTTCTCGGCTCGTTGGCGATCGCGGAGTTCAACCTGGAGCAAAGTGTTAGCCTGGGCCAGCTCAGTGGTGCGCTCCTGGACTTTCGTTTCTAGTTGCTCATTTGCCTGCTGGAGCGCTGTCTGTGCCAGCTGACGCTCGTTTTCAGCGCGTTTGCGATCGTGGATATCAAACAGCGTCGAGCGGCTCATGACAAAATTACCTGCCTCATCTTTGATGGCAGTGGCACTC
>JBAUTA010000802.1:0-7215 GCA_049581985.1 Kovacikia sp. | reverse complement strand
GAACCTTTCCCGATGCTTTCAGAAAAGGGATTAAACGCCAGGTTTGCGGAGTCTTACCGCCTATCACCTAATTTCCAAATTGCGCCTGTAAAGGCTCGTCATTTTCATCAGCAATCGTGGCAACAATGGTGATTGCCCGTGAGATTTCTCCCGGTGAAAGGTCGGCGAGAGAACGGGTAGAAACGACAATAACCTCATTGTTCAAAATGGCGTAGCGGGCTTCGAGCGTCCCAGCCCAATTCATTTCCAGAAGCTTCCGAGTCAGTTGGGCTTCATCCTTGGCAGGAAGCTTTAGCACCGAAGCCCAAACGGTTAACGTGTCGTCATCTGTGGATCCGGTGAGCTGCACAAATACTTCTACGGTGCCATATTTAAACTTCCAGAGATAGCCTCCATCACTATGATTGACCAGTGCTGTCTTGTCATTATCCAAACTGGAAATGACCGTTTCAATCACCGTTTCAGGGGTACGATCGGTTGTTTCCTCAATCAGATTATTAACCGATTCTTCTGCCGAGATTTCGGGAGTGGATGGGATAGCCATAAAGGTTTTCTTTCAATCACATCAAGTGAGCATTACATGGGCAGGCTGATAAAGTTCGTGCTGTACCGTCGAGCCTGAGATTATAGCCGTAGCCCTATTAGTTAGGACGGGGTGGCAGGGGTGAAACCCTGGCTGGGGACAACACCCCCACTTCCCCTTTAATCCTCGGTCCTAATCAAACTGGCGATCGCTATAATACCAACAACAGAAAGAGCTTCCTCCTCTGACTCTACGTTATCGCTGGTTAATGGGATTGTTCTCTAGCATCCTGATTTCTTTATTTTTGTATCCGTTGATCGGTTTTTCAAGGTAAGCTCAGCTTGACTGAGACGTTTAATAGCGCCCTTACAACCCCGTTCTCATACTAATTTAAATAGCGAACAGGGCAGATTGGGGACCGGGTGCAGGGGTGGAACCCCTGGCTGGGGGCGAAGCTCCCACACACCCCATCTGCAACTTTCATTTTTTAAATTGGTATCACTCCTTTGGGCTGCGGCACCGCTATGTCTGCCTGCAATATCAGCAGGCTAACCCTGTAGGAAACATCTCTATAGGAAGTGAAACATTCCTATAGGCTGCTCTTCTTCTCGGAAAGAATCAGAAGCTAGAAGCCGAGAGTTTAGAGGGCTAACTTTCGGCTTTGGGCAGCTAACGGCTAGTTCTGCTTTCTACACAGATTTTTGTTTTTTGTCGAGGCTGCTGCGGTTCAAACCGTTCAGGAACATGGGTACAAACTTCTCCATAAATGCCTTGGGGTCCCGGTTCCATGCCCGTTGGGCAATATTCACCCGTGCTACCTGAAGGTCAGGGGCTAATAATGCCTGCGGCAGGCGATCGAGCAGGTATTGGGGCCGCTCCCAGAGGGGCATTGTTTCGGCAATGCCCAGAAGTTTGTTGACCCGACGCAGTTCGGCCCCCAGGGTAATATCCATGCCAGACTCATAGGCGGCCTGTTCGATCGCCGCATACCGTCGTTTTGCAGTTTCCACTTTTTGGCGATGCTCCGGACTCTTATCTGCGATCTGTGCCAACCAGCGATTTCCCCAGCGGACATGGCCTGCCTCTTCGGGAAAAATTTTCTCAAGGGTTTCGCGGATTTTGATATTTTCTTCCGTCTGGGGTACCTGTTTGAGAGCATAAATGTGAGCAGAGAAATATTCACAACCCCGCTTTTCAGTCACGTTGATGGCAGCTAAAGAAGCAATGACGCCGTCTTCAAAGTTGTCATCGTAGGTGTCTTGATCCAGTAAATGCTCAAACTCGTCGATGTAAGAGACGCCCACAGGTTTGCCAATATTTCCCCCCAGGTCAACCAGTAAGTTGGTTAGCCACATCGCATGGCGAGATTCGTCCGCAATATGACGCGACAAATCCCGCACCAATTCGAGGGGGTTCCCGTCCAATTTCTCGATGAGTTCGGTGAGATCTTTGCAACTGCGCTGTTCACTGTAGCGGTAGCGGTTCAGGGTGATCAGGTGAATTTCGCGATCGCGCACTACCTGACTCATGATCTCCCGTGCGCCCAGACCTTTTTGAAACTTGCGGGGGTAAGCAACCGTCATAACCTGATATATCTTTTTGTAAAGAGCTGCTCTAATCCTAGCGCGGTTTCAAGGGGTTCAGGGGTCTGTTAACGAGGTTCAGAGATTTGTTGATCAAAGGAAAGGGCCGATCGGTGAAGCTGAGAGGGTATCCCGATCACGAAAACAGCCGCCTTTAGGCGGCTGCTCTAGCTAACTCAAGAAAGGGAAAAGACTAGACATCATAGTAGAGCGCAAACTCGTAGGGGTGAGGACGGATGCTCACCGGAATCACTTCGTTGTCCAGCTTGTAGCTGATCCAGGTGTTAATGAAGTCTTCCGTAAACACACCGCCAGCGGTTAGGAACTCATGGTCAGCTTCCAGATTCTTGAGCGCATCCATCAAAGAGCCGGGAGTGGAAGGAACCTTTGCCAACTCTTCAGGGCTGAGGTCATAGATATCCACATCTAAAGGCTCACCCGGATCAATTTCATTCTTAATCCCGTCAATCCCAGCACACAGCATTGCTGCAAATGCCAGATAGGGGTTGCAGGATGCATCCGGGCAACGGAATTCCAGCCGCTTCGCCTTGGGATTTCCGCCCGACAGAGGGATCCGAATAGACGCGGAACGGTTTCCTTGGGAATAGGCCAGGTTCACAGGGGCTTCAAACCCAGGAACCAGACGCTTGTAGGAATTAGTCGTCGGGTTGGTAAACGCCAGAAGTGCTGGAGCATGCTTCAGCAGACCGCCGATGTAGTTCAACGCAGTCTTACTCAGTTGGGCGTAACCATCGCCAAAGAATGTGGGTTGACCACCATTCCAAATGGACTGGTGACAGTGCATCCCGGTGCCGTTGTCGTTAAACAAGGGTTTGGGCATGAAGGTTACGGTTTTGCCGTACTTCTTAGCAACGTTCTTAATACAGTATTTGTAGGTCAGCAGGTAATCAGCTGCTTTAACCAACTCAGCAAATCGGAAACCCAGTTCGCACTGCCCACCTGTCGCCACTTCGTGGTGATGTTTTTCAATAGGTACGCCGCAAGCTGCCATCGTCAGCAGCATTTCGGTCCGCATATCTTGCAGGGTATCTGTTGGGGCAACGGGAAAGTAACCTTCTTTGTAGCGAGGCTTGTAGCCCAGGTTGCCACCTGCTTCTTCCCGTCCGGAGTTCCAACGTCCTTCAACGCTGTCTACATAGTAATAGCCCGAATTTTGGGTCTGATCAAACCGAACATCATCAAAAATGAAAAACTCTGCCTCAGGGCCAAAGTAAACCGTGTCGCCAATTCCCGTTGACTTTAAATAATCAACTGCCTTCTGCGCAATGGAGCGGGGATCGCGGCTATAGGGCTGGCCTGTGCGAGGCTCTATGATGCTACAGATCATGCTCAGGGTCGGTTCTTCCATGAAGGGATCGATCCAGGCTGTGTCGGGGTCTGGCAGCATTGCCATGTCCGAGTCGTTAATAGCTTTCCAACCCCGGATGCTTGATCCATCAAAGGCAACGCCATCCGTAAAGCTGCTTTCGTCGATCATGTCGTAATACAGCGTCAAGTGTTGCCAGATTCCTGGCGTGTCGATGAACTTGAGGTCGATCATCTTAATTTTTTCGCTTTTGATCTTTTCCAGGATCTCTTGCGGGGTTGTCATGAATTACTCCTTAAAGTTGCTGTGCGTTCTCAAAACTAGAAACCAATGAAATAAATGAAATAGTAGAGACGATCAATTGACCTGACTACGAATGAACTGCCCAAAGCAGAGGATTTTCCCAAACCTTCCCAAACCTGAAGAGCTTTTTCAGTGAGGGAATCCCTACAGCAGCAAATCCCCATAATGATCTGTCAAGAATTATTTTGTGGGCGGAAAGCCCCAAAATAGTGACTTTTTACCATGCGTAAGTTCACAAAATCAAAGCTGACAAAGCACTAGTGTTGCAAATCATAAATTTTGCAACCTGGGGGAGTAGTCTGTCAGGATAGATTTGAGGGGTCATCCAAATCTATAAACCCATACCCTGGTTTTTTTGAGGGTTTTCAACCCTGCAAAATAGGCTTCACAGACTAGACCAGTAGAGTGGTGGATGTAAGTTGTATTTGAATAATCCTAGAGAGAGGCTTGGGTGTATTTTGTATCAAAAAATACAGAATACCACCCTGTCTAACTAGGTTTAACTTTAGATTAATCTTGCTATTGCAAATGCAATGTTTAGATTACAGCCCTTGGGTTTTAGGGGTAAGCCCTTTCGTTAAAATTCGCAATCCTTGTAGACTTACTATCCATTGATCGCATCATGGTAAACTGAACCTTGCGACCGAAGGCAAGAATCCCCCTGCTGTTTGAGGATTTTTGTGTGATGGGGCACGTTGGAGTATAGTCAAACCTAATTTATGACAACGATTGGGAGAAGAGTTCCATGCGGGATGCAGTGACAAGCCTGATTAGAAATTATGACATTACCGGTCGGTACCTGGACCGGAATGCGATCGACAGTCTCAAATCCTACTTTGATACAGGGTTAGCGCGGATTCAGGCGGCTGCTGTTGTTAATGCTAACGCGGCTGCTATTGTGAAGCGTGCAGGTTTACAGTTGTTTGAGGAATTACCCGAACTAATTCGTCCTGGGGGAAATGCCTACACAACTCGTCGTTATGCCGCCTGTCTGCGGGATATGGATTATTATCTGCGGTATGCCAGCTATGCTCTCGTTGCTGGCGACACGGACGTCCTTGATGAACGGGTTTTGGAAGGATTGCGGGAAACCTATAATTCCTTGGGAGTGCCGAGTGGTCCAACTGTTCGGGGCATTCAAATTATGAAAGAAATTGTCAAAGAGTTGGTAGCAGAATCTGGAATCAGCGATGTAAGATTTCTGGATCAACCTTTCGACTACATGACCCGTGAACTGGGCGAAAATGATCTCTAATAGTTTTTAGGCATTTTTAGCCACCAGGCAGGTGGACATAATTAAACAGGAGGATGCGTCCGGCGAAGCCGTAACGCATTACTCTCTTAAATAACGGGGGTTAGGCTATCGCTCTAATCCCCGTTATTTAAGGGTCTTGTTTTATTCCACCTGTGGACTAAGGATCTATTAGAAAATAACCTCGTAGCGCAGTGATCGTCAGGTATATTCAGGCAAGCTTTTTGGAGACATCCTGGGTTTAGCCCTCATCCTTCCCGATCCTTCTCCCCAAATTATGAGAAGGAAATTATGAGAAGGAGAGCAAGAGTAGTTTGCGGTTCCTCTGCCAAGCACTGTCCATGACCCAGATTTCCATCCAAATCGCCCTCGCTGATTGTCTTTCCCTTTGCCAAAATGGGTGAGGGAAAGGAACTCAGGCTCCCCTTTTTCCAGGACGGGCTACGGTTTACATACCCACCCCTAACCCCCCTCCAAACGAGGTTCTGGCTTGCGTTTCGAGGCTGGGGCCGTGATTAAGACCTGCCTTCCATCCCAGATTCAACTCTGGGGTGCATTGGGCTTGACTCCTTTCCCTGGATTCTCGTTGCATTGACCTTCAATACATCACCCCAGCCCCTTTCGGGGGGTGTGGTGGAGTTAGGACCCCAGATTGCGGGGGGCCGGGGGAAGTCCCTCGGTCAGGTTTAGCAACGAAGCCCAGATAGGGATACACTGTAGCCCAGAACGGCAGAAGGGACTGGGGGATAGGTGTCGATTAAGCTGGGTAGGGGATTCACCGATTTTTGCGTAACGGATAGCCTTAAGCACGG
This sequence comes from Kovacikia sp., assembly GCA_049581985.1. GTDB lineage: Bacteria > Cyanobacteriota > Cyanobacteriia > Leptolyngbyales > Leptolyngbyaceae > Kovacikia. The sequence continues at coordinate 1,415 of JBAUTA010000802.1, read as the reverse complement.
GAGGGAGATTTAGGATAAGGGTGGTTGGCTATGCAAAAACGGGTTCGTTAAATTGCATCAGGCTTTAGTTGTTAGGGAGATGCTTTTCCTTTAAATAGATCCTGGCTACTTAAATATCCTGGGGTTAACCTGATCAGGAGAGATGCCTAAATCTGAACGGCATCGGACTCTAAAACCCAAATCGCTTCTCCCTGAGGGGTTTTGCTAATCACTGTTTCGTCTCCCCTCAATCCCAACTTGGCAGCTAACTCCAGCGATTGTTGCCGATTTTCGACAACCTTAAACAAACCGTAATATTTGCCATCCATGACGATCGCTTGGAGGGGATCGCGTAGGTCGGGAACCCGGATCTGGCATGTTTGAGTTTGGCTATTAGTTCCGAGGATTTTACAGGTTGGGGAATTGATTTGTGTACGTGAATCTCCGGGTTGGCTCCGGGTTGGGGAATCTAACCAGGCATCGGGTTCCCAGGTCCAGATGGCGCTACCTTTGGAGATCGAGGTAATCAGGGTTTCTTTCCCTTTAGAAATTAGACGTTTTCCGATCTCCAATGCCTGCTGGCGATCCTTCACCACTTTGATCAGCGTGTAATACTTGTCATTCACTAAAATTGCAGCGAGACGTTGCCCCTCTCCAGGAAGCCGAATATGACAGGAACGGTATTGATTACGGGATTCCAAAACGCGAGGAGTCGGGCCGTGAAGTTCTGCAGTTGCGGGGGGAAAAGTTGAGAATGTCATAAACAAACCTTAGGATGCGGAGTGGAAAAGTTAATTCTTAACGGTTCTATAAGAAAGTTAACCTTCTTATTTCTATCTTCTTCCCAATTACTTTTTGCCAAATCAGTGATAACACCCATTTTGGGGGGCACTGGTCAATTAGACTGGAAAAGGTTTATATTTTCCGTTCAGTAATTTGTAGACGTTTGTTTAGATTTGCTTATCTCAGCTTTAACTTCAACCAAGATGGCTTATCCCTGTCACATTATCATTGCGGGTAATCCTGCAATTATCTACGCCAGCAGAGGGGGCACCCCTGACAAAATCCTGCCTGTGCTCGAAAGGTTTCTCGAAAAATTCTGGCAGGAAAGAGATGTATCGGGAGAATATAGTGATACGCCAGAGTGCCTGGTGGCACAGATTACTGTCCGGTTTGGGTTTGAAATTTGTGAGGATGATTTTTCAAATTTGCGGGTTGGCATCCGATACGATCCCGGTGCCAAGTATCTCTACCAGATAACCGCTGAGCGTGAGATCCTGGTCTGGGTTCCAGAAGATGCCTACCGGAAGAATCCGGAGTTGGGGTTAGCCGGCTGTCGGCGATGGGAAGGGGATGAGGGATGAGGGGGAATGGGAGCGTTGCCCCCAGCTAGGGGTGAACCCCCTGCATCCCGTCCTAACTAATAGGGCTAAGAC
>JBAUTA010000801.1:0-2772 GCA_049581985.1 Kovacikia sp. | reverse complement strand
CACCATCCAAATAGGATCGCTCTATCCGTGCCTATTACGGACTCTCTGTTCAAGTGATCCCCGCTATTCCCTACAATTAACTAGAAGCTTAGAGAAGGGATACTTGTTAAGCATGCCTAAAACGGTTGCCGATGTAATGAGCCGTGATCCAATTACGGTGCAGCCTGATACTCCTTTGACGGAGGTGATTCGGATTTTAGCTGAACGGCGAATTAGTGGTTTGCCCGTCGTCGAGCCGACTGGTAAGTTTATTGGCGTTGTCTCTGAAACCGACTTGATGTGGCGCGAGTCGGGAGTGACTCCCCCCCCCTATATCATGCTGCTTGACAGCGTTATTTACCTGGAAAACCCAGGTCAATATGAACGGGAATTACACAAATCCTTGGGCCAAACTGCGGGTGAGGTGATGACGCGCAATCCAGTTACCATTCACCCTGACAAAGCGCTCCGGGAAGCAGCTCAATTAATGCATGAACACCGGATTCAGCGATTGCCAGTCCTCGATCGCGAAGGGCGGGTGGTTGGTATTCTAACCCGTGGCGATATTGTGCGGGCAATGGCGGCGGAGCAGGGGTAGGGAAGGAAAAATACTTGGGATATGGGTTTTATAGATTTGAGTCATCCCTCCCATCTATTCTGACGGGCTACCACCCGCTAACTCTGCAATTTATTTTTCCTAGAAACCTTTTTTTAGCAAAGAGATTATTCAATATGAGTATGAGTGTCACTCCTGAATCTGTTGGCGAATTATTGGCTTCCCAGGACTTTGGCGATCGCTTATTAGCTGTCAACCAGATCCGACAATTAGAGCCTGGGGCTGGGTTTGAGTTGTTGCAAACGGCGATTGAAGATAGCAATGCCCGGGTCCGCTATGCTGCGGTTAGCCAGATGTCTGTTTTGGGGCAGCAGAATCCGCCGCAGGCAATGACCATCCTGCGAGGACGACTGCATGATTCGGAAATGGATGTGCAGGCAGCGGCGGCTGATTCGATCGCTGCCCTTAAGCTGACGGATGCCTTTGAGGATTTACAGCAGCTTTACCACACAACTTCAGAGTGGCTGGTTAAGCTCAGTATCATTGCAGCCTTGGGGGAAATGGGTGATGGGCGGGCATTTGACATGCTGGCAGATGCCTTGAATTCTGACAATGAACTGTTGCAAACGGTTGCGATCGGCTCTTTAGGCGAACTGGGAGACGAACGGGCGGTTCAACTCCTGACGCCCTTTGCCACCAGCCCCGATTGGCAAATTCGCTATCGAGTGATGCAAGCACTTTGCCGATTGGATGGGGCAGAGATCCGTTCACTGCTGGAAATCCTGGCCCAAGACGACGTGGAACAAATTGCCCAGGAAGCTAAAGCCTATCTTTCCAAGACATAAGCCTTTCCAAGACATCAGTCCGTTTGGTAAAAAATCAGTTTGGCAGAGGGCGCTCCTCTAGCGCGCCCTAACAGTAGTTCTCCTGAGTTCTCCTGAAAATCATACAAAACTACAACTTATGGCCGCAGCCCGCTTGGTTCGGACGGGGGGCGGGTTTTCGCTGTGAGCACGGCTCGACTCCGTTCGCCGATCGTTTTAGCCGAACAGCGGAATCCCCTTCCGGGGGCAAAGCCCCCCTCCCCCAGGCTAGCGTGTATACATATCTTGTGTTAACCCTAATCCTCTGCCGGGGGACTTCCCCCCCGCCAATTCATTTTCTGTGGCACAGCGTCCCAGAAAATCCATTGTCCCCCGCAATGTGGGGTCCTAACTCCCCCACACCCCCGAAAGGGTCTGGGGTAATGGGTTTAATACCGTTTTTATATGAAGCTGCCTCTTATTTGACCCCCGGCTGTCGCCGTCCCCCTTACCAAGGGGGACTATAGGGGATGCTTGCTTTGGCGCGTCTTCATATTTGATTGGTATAAGGTCAATGTAACGAGAATCCAGGGAAATCAGTTAGGCCCAATAGCCCCCACTTCCCCATCTGCAACCTTCATCTTTATAAATTGGTATCACGTTAGAGTGTTCCGGCGAGTATCTGGGTTGCGGTCAGCTTCAACGATGGAAACACAATGGAGACGATCGCCCGCTCTCCAGTAACCACAATCTCGTCATAGCGTCCGTCCTTGAGTTGGCAGATCGTCACCTGGACGGCTAACGGATCCACAATCCAGTACTCCAGAATATCCAGCACGGCATATTCACTGTATTTGGCTCGGTAGTCGGTCGAGATGGTCGATTCACTCACGACCTCGACGACCAGCAGGGGGGGGATCATTCAGTTCGATGACGGCTTCTCGTTCCTGCATCGCTTCCCATTGCGCGATCGCTACAACCGTCACATCAGGAATTCTGGCGGTGTCCCACCGTCCACCGCGAGGCGAACGGAGGGCGATGGCAAACCTTTGGGCTGTTAAGGCTTGTTGTGTTCGAGTGCTTTCAGCATCGAACGAGTGTTCCAAAAATTTGGCGATGCCGCCCTGCTTCCCGGTTCCAACTGCCATTGGGACGAGCTCTCCATTGACTAATTCATAGCGGGTGTCTGTCTCATCGCGATAGGCTAAGTACTCTGCAAAGGTAAATTTGCGGGTTGCGACGGTCATATGAATCGCCTCCTACGGCTCGATCGGGAATGAAAACCAGTTGACGAGAACAGTTACTAAGTAGCTGGGCGCAATTAAATAAAAGATGAGTTTGGGGGTGGAGGGGGTTCCACCCCCTGCCTCTACTGTGTACACACATCTCGACTCGGATACTAAAACTCTGCAAGATCCCCCTAAGAACCTATCC
>JBAUTA010000800.1:0-2568 GCA_049581985.1 Kovacikia sp. | reverse complement strand
GAGAAAATTCCAGTTCGGTTGCAGGTGCGCCATTTCCAGCAAGAACCGTCCCTTCCCAGAGCCGATATCCAGATGTAAGGGCTGATCGGGAATTGCATAGATTTTCTGCCAGTCGGGTGGGCTAATGGGTGACTGATATTTTTTGCTGAGGGGATTAACGTGCTCACGCACACGGACGATGGACAAAGAAATTCTCCAGAAGATGAGGGATCAATTATACGGATAGGGGAAGGACGGAGGCTCAAGGAGAGCAGTTGAGCACGCTGGGGGAGCAGCAGGAGAGGCAAAGATTTCAATTCAAAACTCTGAATCCTCAAGGTTGCCGACAAATCCCAAAAACTGAGGTGTATCCGTGCAAGAACGTATTGCCGCCTACGGGGCCAATTTCGCCATTGCAAAAGAACCCGCTGACGGGCACATTGGGCAGATAACGGTTAAACAGGCGGGAGTCAAAATCAGACTTGCCATAAAGACCCTCCCCACGCCCTACGCAGGTAAACATCAAAGCCCCGGCAGGAGAAGAAGCCGAAATCGCATTCACCTGTTGATAGCGTTCCAGTAACGCTTCCAAATCTGTCGCTGAGGCATCCGCATCCCGCAGGTGAAACTGAATGCGTTGCCCAGGACGGATGCGATCGCCAATTGCGATCGCCCCCACTCGCGGATCTACCCCCAACAGTTCTCGGATCAAAAAGTCACCCTGCTCTAGATTCTGCTTGAACTCATTTTGGGCCACTCCGACAAACAGCGAATGCTGCGCTAACTGCCGGTCCTCCTCGCTAAGAGTCTGGATCAATTCCTGCAAGACCTCTAACGGCGTCCGTTTTTGGGACACGAGCGCTCCCCCGCCCCGGGGAATTGGACTCGAATCAGCCTGCTCCTCCAACCCCAACACAATGTTGCGCTCTCCCTCGGTTACCCAAAAAGGCTGACCAATGGGACGACAACCCTGGGCAACGATGGTATCTACCACAATATTGCCGCTCAGGGCGACCCCGACGGTTCCCTGCCGATAAAGCCGATGGTTGCAAAACAACCCATTGTTGCCATTAGCTACCCGACCGCTTGCCAATCCCCCAACTTTAACCGCCCCTGGATAGGCAAAATCTAATCCCTGTAACAGGTCATTTACCTTGGAAGAAAAGGGATCTGCTAACAGAACAAAATGGGGTTGATCGGCTGCGGGTACTTTGATCATCTCAATCCAGGCATCTGGTGGGCTATCCAGATCCGGCAAATCCTCAGCTTCCAGATGAAAGGTCTGAACCTTAACATCTGGCAAGGATGCCAGGGTTAAAGCCAGGGCTGGAGCCCCTTCTACTTCCTGCGTCTGAACCTTCCGGTTCATGCCAATCACCCCACTCCCACCGCAGCCAATCATTGGCAAATCGGGCAAGCGCTCACGCAGCAAGGGCATCAAGCGAGAATACTCGCTGGCGAAGGCAGCGGAGATAAACACAAATCCTAGATCTGGCGTTGTCTGCAATAAAGCCTGTGCCTCTTGCACCACTTCTTCAACTGCTGCTTCCAAAGAAGGGCGCGTTGACAGTGTGGTAACCCACTTCATTGATCTGATGATGGATTCTACCGTCATAAATCCCCCTTAGATGAAGGATGATCACCAGGGTACTCGGAAATGAGGCTCGCTTCTAGAGACTTAAGACGTGATTGCGTGATTATTTTGGGCGCTATTTCATGAGCCATGCCCTTTCTTAGCACAAAAACCGCCCCCCCATTTCCTCCCAATCTATTTTCCCTCAGGTTGAATGAGTAAATTTGCTTATTAGGGGCGCTTGTTTGGAGAAACTTCGCGTTAAGATATGTTTAGGTGAAATGTCTGAACACGGGTCACTCGCTTGTAGGGTGAGTGGTAAACCTTAAAAGATCAGGCAAAATCCTGTCTGGTACGATTGCCTTCTGTCTTACTAGATATCTGTGATTCTAAGAGAGGATAACTGGGCGCTTGTGAGCTAAGTTAAATGAAAATGGCGTAGTTTACGAGAAAATTTCCCTAAGCTACAGAAGCCTGTCCACACTACAACTGCGACTGAGACAAGTAATCTATGAGCGACATTCAAGAGAAAATTAACCAAGAGCTTGCAGAAGCTCGTTCTGTATGTGATGTGAATGGTAGCAATTCCCCTGAGTGTGCTGCTGCCTGGGATGCTGTTGAAGAACTACAAGCCGAAGCTTCCCACCAGCGGGAAACCAAACCCAAAACCTCATTTGAGCAATACTGTGACGATAACCCGGAAGCAGCTGAGTGCCGACTATATGACGATTGAGATGGGGTGATCTCAATTAGCTAAGTTGCCGCACCTTCTATATTTCTTAAGGATTATCCTTCTCAAGGATAATGAATTTTATCATTCCATAAAACGGCGAAACGGGTTTAACGGCATCCTCCCAAACGACATAACGCCAAACGGCATAACGCCAAACCACATAAAGGTACTGCAAACCCGCCCTTTCCCTATTCTGGATTGATTGAGTTCTCGTCCCTAAGTTGAGCAAGTAGCTAAAATGTTAACCAGCATTTAGGCTACTTGCTTTTCGTGTGCGATCGCG
>JBAUTA010000799.1:0-5931 GCA_049581985.1 Kovacikia sp. | reverse complement strand
GCCATTACCCCAACTAGCTTTTTATTCTGGTCATAGATGGGACGACTGGCAGAAATAGATAGGTTGTAGGGAGGAACTAACCAGTTATAAACAGGACTCCAAGCATCCTTTTTTTGTTTAACTGCCCCTTCATACCATCCTTCCTTCTTAGCAATAAATTCTCCATTGTCCTGAATAATGTTAATACGATTACCCTGGGCATCTGTTGCCCAACTATAAAGATGAGAACTACCACCGTACTTTTTCGGGGATAGCTCATCAATAGTAATTCGATGGTCACTGAAAAGATAGCCAGTCGAAATGAAATCTCCTGTTTCAAATCCTAACAGGATATAACCAATATTAAAAGATTTTAATTTCTTCCAGAAAAATAGTCCTAACCTTTCCCTGTCCTGCAAGTCTATCAATCCCATATCAATGGCATCAGAGGTGACCTGGAGGGTGCTGAGGGGAATTTTCATGTAGCTATCTAGGTGCTGGTCAATGCGTTCACTAACCTCGGATCGCAGTTGCCCTGATAACTCACTCACAGCTTCCTGTCCATTGCGTAACGAGAGGTATCCTGTTAGTCCAACAGCTCCAAAGATTTGCAATACAAACGGGACAACAAGAATCATACGCAAAGATGCTTTGTTGGCTTTGCGGACACGAGTACCTTGATTCGGGCTAGAGTGAGTAACCTGAGTGGGCAGACTGTTTAATGTCATAGGTGTATTTGAGTGGTGAATTTAGACTCAACGTTATTCCTAATTTCTAGTGTTCCCAGATTTATTGCTTGGATTATGATGTACCTCAAAGACTGGACAAAGAAGTAAGATAAAGTCGATACTCGAGACCTAGCAAGATTACGGAGATACCAAGGAATATGCAGCGAAAACATCGCAATGCTGATTGCCGATTACTTGTAATGATTAAGTTTGAGCCTACCTATTCTTCTTCTCCGTTTGTACTTTATTCGTAATACTGATAGTTTCGGTTGCACAAGAAGAAAAGTGATAGTGCCGCTGAGGCAAAATAGATAGAATGGATAAGCTGAAAGCGCAAGCTGCCAGTTTTCTAGCGCCAGGAGATTAAGAGTATTGGCAGTTAGGAAGAGCGCCCAGGACAACCAGCTTTCTTGCTCCGGCTCAAGATATGATTTTTTGATCGTTGGCAGTGCGCCCAGAAAATCAATCAAGAGCGTGAAGAGAAGGGCTGCGAGCGGTGAATTGAACAGCCACCACATCATCAAGCTAACGCCGACTCCTAAGAGGCACATTCGATCCAGACGATTCCAACCTCCCTCCCCATGCCGAAGGGAAATGATCGCTATAACCAACTGGCTAATGGCAAAACAGACTGGAACCCAGATGCTATTACTGGCACCAGAACAGTAATAGCTGATGCCAAGTACGACACCCAAGATTCCCCATATCCACCAACTTGCCCGATTTGGGCGAGTTTTTCCTTGAAAAGCTGTGATGATGTATGGAACGAAACCCAATAAACCAATCAAGCCTGCAACGATACCAATGATTGCTTGCCAATTTGCCATGATTAAAAATCCAGCTTGTTAGGGATAAGTAGGTAGCTCTAATTAATTGTAAGAAGGGGGAGTGGGGGCTGCGCCCCCAGGCAGGGGGTTCCACCCCCTCCACCCCCAAACTCATCTTTTATTTAATTGCGCCCAGCTACTTATATTTTCTATAGGCACCCCGATGAGGGAGAAATCTATAGTGCAGATGTATTCACATCGACACTCTCTACTGCTAGCGGAGGAAGATTTACTGTGTTTCACTCCGTACTTGATTTCAGATCAAAATTCAGCCAGCACTAGAGACTCTGTCTGAGTTTCTTGTAGTTCCAGACACTCTCGATAAATTTCGTTGAACAGGCGTTGTTGCAACTCTACAAACGTCGTAAAACCCTGGAGGACCCACTCTAAGATTTGTTGCTCTGGTTCCGAACAATACCGAGCTGTCATGTTGAGAGCATTAAAGGCGCATTCAGTATGTTCAGCCTCTGCCGCAGACTCTTCAAATTTGCTGTGGATCGCAACCCAAGTCCAGGGAGAATAGACATGTCCATGAATTTTAACCCGAGGAGCTTTTTCTAAGAGGTAACGGTCAAAGCCTATGCCCTTATTTTCATACCGTACAACCATGTCCAAAAGTGCGTATTCGCGATCGCCTAGAATTTCGGACGCCAAATGAAATCCCATTGCCTTGATTAAGGAAGCGATATCTCCAGGAGTTCCCTGGTAGTTCTCAATCACACCGTCTATAACTTGATTGAGCCAAGCCGGAATTTTAGCAAACTCATTGCGCTTATTAGCAGACAGTTCTGCATAGTCTCCCACAGTTTTTAGTAACAGTTGAGCTAACGCCCGGTGTATAGGAGTAGAGTCTGTTCCTTCATCTGCAGCAGCCGACATTACTTGAGCTGCAATTTCCATACCCCGATCAGCTTCCTCTTTAACCAGTAACTCAGAATTGTTGAAGAGATAGCGAGATAAAGAGATCGAGCTTGCAAGCCGAGAAATCAATGCTGAAACATAGGCATTGAAATAGGTATAACGTTGAAAGAAGAGATACAAGGTCTCCGGATTCTGTACTGCAAGTCTCAGGGTAGATGTCACCGTCTGATCAAGATCAGCTAAATTGAATTCATTCTTCAAATAACTCTCGGAAAAAAGAGACATTTTTTGTTACCTTCCAAAATACATAACAATCTTCAATCAGACCGATTTAATCTTTTCCTATAAAGTAGGATTATTATCAATCTAACCCCATATACGCTCGTTCTGGCTCATACATAATGCTGATCATTTTTCAGATAAAAGCTTAACATTACATCACCCATGCAGCGTTAATCTGCGTAAGATCACGACTTCTATATTGGAAATAAACTAAGACTACATCAACCATACAAAAGTGATACGTACAATGCCTGAGCTTTCATATTCGAAATAACTCTAGCTCTAGCTTTCTTACAAATAGGCGAGTAGTCTGAAAAAAGAACGGATTGAGTAAATTAGAAAGTAGAGATGCTAGAAATTTTATTCAACATGATTGGTAATGGTAGAGAAAAATCTTAATTTGCGAATTTACATCAGCATTGAGAATGAAAACCACAATATTTAGATAGCACAAATCCAGGGTGTAGAGTTCACCCCAGTCATCTCCATGCAACTGAAAATCGCCGAGGTTTCAGAGAGAGGCTCTGAAGCAGTTCACCAAAAGCTGGGAAGAACCAAACTGCAGTCCTGGTTTTTAATCGAGTGCTATGGCTATATCCCTTTTAGACCAGAGAGTATTTGTCTAGAACGTGAAACTTGTTCGAATGACACCAATGAACGCCTCTGGATTACGCACATCATGATTAGGAGCTGTGAGCCAGAAAACACCAGGAGTGATCACAATATGGTCATTCAAGCGAATCGAGTAGAACGCTTCAATATGAAACCCTGTATCCCGATCTGACCTTTCTCCAGCAGGTAGACCAATGGCAGCAGCAACCGTCGAATTGCTGGTATCTGTAACTTTGGGTTGCATACCAAAGATAAGCCCAGCCAAGTTGCCTTTCCCACCTAAGTCTCGGAACCCTAACCACGTGGCAAAGTTCAATACCTCTACATCACCCTTACGTCCTGTGGGAATACCGGAGGTGCTGACACCCAAGACCCGCGCCTGGGAATAGCCTAACCATCCTCCTAAATCAATATCGTTGATTCGGTAGTTCAATGTAAAGCCAAAGTGGTTAGCAGAGACACGATCGTCTTCAGCAATGCCAAAGGTTCCTCCTGTACTCACCTTCGCGGCATTGCTACCTGCTAAGGTGTCAATGCCAAACTGGGGGGTATATGTGTTTAAATAGACAAATCCCGCACTCAAGCCACCCAGAGATAAGGTGAGTTGACTAAATGCGGTATGGCCGCCGCTGAAAATGCCGGAACTTGGTGTTGGACTATTAGGTTCCCCGATGCCAAGGGCATTCTGTCCAGCATATCCAGCAGCGATCGCCAACCAATCGGTGATTTTATAGTCAACCCCAAAACCTGCCAAGTTCCCCAAGGGAACATAAACAGGATTTATATTGGCAAAGTTAGAAATTGCACCTGTGGTAAAATCACTGAAGGGAGCTATTAAAGCAGACCCAAGATAGAGTGGATCCGTTTCACCAGCATGCACATGTACATTAAGTCGATCACCAATCGGAAAGTCATATCCCAGAAAGTGGATGCGAACTGAGCTATCATTTTGAAATTCTGGTCCAAAGGATCCTAGTAAACGAGTTTCATCCGAGAAAGCATTTGGGTAAGTTGAGGCAAAACGCTGGGGCGCACCAAATCCCCCTGTTAGGTTATCGACGTTGGGATCTCCGGCATTAAACAGATTGAAATTTGCGGCTTGCAATCGAGTTAGAAGCTGATCCTTACCGGTAAAGCTAGTTCTAAAATCTAACCGCACCCGATAACTTGCTGTTGCTGAATTGTTTTTCCCTGCAATATCCCCCAAAGTATCACCAAAGTGAGTAATGAGTTCACCACTGAGTTTAGTTGTGGTGGAAAACTGTTGCTGTTCAGAATTTGCCGTCCGTACTTCCAGGGCATTTACTTTGCTTCGTAAGGTTTTCAGCTCTGCTGCGAATTCCTCTTGTAACTTCTGCAACTTCTGCAAATCTTCTTTCTTAACTAATTCTGCTGTAGAAGCTGCGATCAGTTCACTGATTCGATCCATACAAGCATTTAGTCCGGCAGCAAATTCATGGCGAGAAAGTAGTCGATTGCCGCGAAAGGTTTTATCTGGGTAACCGACAATACAAGCGTACCGCTCTACCAAAGACTGTAAAGATTGGAATGCCCAATCAGTTGGCTTAACATCGGAAAGCTGAGAAACTGAATTTAATTGTTCAAGCTCCTCCACAAAAGGGTCAGCAGAACCGGGAAATCCAGACTGAGTCAGTAATATTGAAGGTGGACTCAGTTCGTTTTCTGATTCTAAAACAGGGTGAAATAAAAGATTAGCGTCTATTGGTTGGCTAAATTGGGGATGGGATGATTCTAATGCAAAAGCTCGGTGTATACAGTTCAAATTTGTATTTGAAACCGTTAAATACAATAACAAAAAGTTCCTTAGACTCTTTGACATAACAGTTTTCACCCCTCACACTGCGTCACCCATAATACTATATTTATTAACCCAAAAATATTAAATACTATATCCCCAGCTACCCTCACCTCCAACCCCTTCTTCTATAAAGAGCTATGGTGTGCATACAATCTCGTAAGAGACTCTAAAGCTCAGTTCGCTCCCCCTAAATCCCTCTTAAAAAGGTAGATTTTCGACCCAGCTCTCTCCTTTTTAAGAATTTGAAGGGGGTAGGAAGACTCAAACTATGCGAATGCTGAATTAGAAAAATTTTATATATACCGTAGCCCATAAAAGCAGAAGAGAGGTCGGAGCAAAAGTCCCTAGCCCATTTTGAGAAAGGAATTGAGGTTTCAAGTTATTTGAGAGGAGAGGCGTAGAACTTAAAGCGGGACGGAATCGCCTCCTAGATCGGCTGAACCCCTCATGGGCTGGAACTCACTACCCACAGGCTTTCCCGCCTTAAAATATACGCCAGAGGAGATGGCTTGGCTATTCCATAGCCTTGGGCATAATCTACCCCGATGGTTTTTAGCAAATTTAGAATTTCTTGATTTTCAACAAATTCCGCTGTGGTTTGAATATTCATGACATGACCAATAGAATTAATTGATTTTACAATCTCATAGGAAATTGAATTTTTTGTGATTTCCTTAACAAAATTTCCGTCAATTTTGATGTAATCTACAGGCAAGTTTCTAAGATAGCCAAATGATGACATCCCGCTTCCAAAGTCATCTAGGGCAAATCGGCAACCAATCTCTCTCAGTTGAGCAATGAATTTAGCTGCCTTATCCAGGTT
>JBAUTA010000798.1:0-5885 GCA_049581985.1 Kovacikia sp. | reverse complement strand
CCGTATGGATGGACATCATCGGTGCCCGCAGGCGCACTCCCGCTACTTCTGTTTCAAATGTCCGCTCATACTCTCCAGCGTAATGGGCTACATCGGTAGAGGTTCCACCCATATCAAAGCTAATGATTTTGTCCAATTCCGCAATTTTGCTGGTCTGAACCGCTCCTACGATGCCTCCAGCGGGGCCCGATAGAATGCTATCTTTCCCCTGGAACGATCGGGCGTCTGTGAGCCCGCCATTGGATTGCATGAACATGAGGCGCGTTGGCAATGGCTTGGCAGCGGTGGAACCGGACGAAGCAGATAAAGGGGAGGGCGTGTATGAAGGGGATGGAAGGTTGGATTGATCCGTTTTATCCGTTACCAAATCCACTGCTACCTGTTCTACGTATCGCCGCAAGATTGGTGAGAGGTAGGCATCTACTACGGTTGTGTCTCCTCGGCTGATCAGTTTCATTAGAGGGCTAACTTGATGGGAAACGGAAACTTGGGTAAAGCCGATTTGATGGGCGATCGCTGCCACCTTTTCCTCGTGGTCAGGATAACGATAGCCATGTATAAAGGCGATCGCGCAGGAGCGAATGCCGTCTTCGTAAGCTGCCTGGAGACCGATCCGGGCAGTTTCCAGGTTGACTGAAACCAGCTCTTCGCCCTCAGCGCTATAGCGCTCCTCTACTTCAATTACCCGCTCATACAGCATTTCGGGCAGCACAATATGACGGGCAAAAATGTAGGGACGATTTTGATAGCCAATGCGGAGGGCATCGCGGAAGCCTTTGGTAACCAAAAGCAGGGTCCGATCGCCCTTTCGCTCCAACAGGGCATTCGTCGCAACCGTAGTTCCCATTTTGACCACGGCAATTTGTTCAGCAGGAATCGGCGCATCGGGCGCAAGCTCAAAGATTTCCCGAATTCCTTGAATGGCAGCATCTCGATACCGCTCTGGATTCTCGGACAGCAATTTGCGGACGAGCAAGGAACCATCGGGCCGGCGTGCCACGATATCGGTAAAAGTGCCGCCTCGATCAATCCAGATTTGCCAGCGAGAATCAGAGTTGGCAGTTGTCATGGAAAGTTTTTCTAGTTTGCTTGTGGGCCTGGATCTATTGTGACAGCCATCGCTAGAACCGGGAGGTAAGAAATCGTTGGATGTCTGTGTCTGTGGGATGTCTGGATGTCCGGATATCTATATGATCGCTACTGAATGATCGCTACTGAATATCTACAACTGCCGTAGCCCCTCTGCTAATCCCTGGCAAATGCCAGCCATAAAATTCAGATCCAGGGTTTCGATGCGATCGCCCGGTTTGTGATAATTCGGATTCCGCATAAATGCCGTATCCGTCACCATGATTGCCCGGTAGCCCCGGTCCCAAAAAGGGGCATGATCGCTCATCCGGGTCGCCTCCACAATCATGCCTCGCTTCCCAGCGGGAAGCCACTCAGCAGGCACTCCCACCTTACGGATGCTGCGGCTGAGGTGAATTAAATCAGGAAGCGTCGCCAGGTTGCCAATTAGACCGATAAAATTGCCCTTGCTAGGATAAAAGTACTGAAGTCCCGCTGGGTACTTTTGTGAGTTGGGTTCATTGCTGCAATAACCCAACATTTCTAGAGAAAGCATCAGGCGGACAGATTGCTTCTGATCATAAAGTGCCTGGGCATAGTCATCGCTGCCCTGCAATCCGTACTCCTCCAGGTCAAAGGCGATGAATTGAATTGGATAGTAGGTAGGTTCTTCGCTAAACAGGCGTGCCAGTTCCAATAGCACTGCAACCCCGCTGGCGTTGTCGTCTGCTCCCTGAGTTCCGGGGACCGCATCGTAATGGGCTCCAATCAAAATTGGGGGGTTATCAGGACGCCCTGGTTTGGCAGGCAAATTTAGAATCAGGTTGGTGTGGGTTCGCGTTTTAATCTTGAACTCATGGGTGGTAACAGTTCCCCATTGTTCTAGCTGTTCCCGAATATACTGCTGTACGTAGAAATGTCCTTCGGTTGCGAGATAGGGGTCGCGATCGCGGGCAATGTGGGTAAGGTGGGTGAGCAACTGTTCTTGCAGATTCATGCCGCTTCTTGATTACTAAGGCTGTCTTCTACAATAAACCAACGGTTTTGCCGATACTCAACGACCTGAAGATCGTGAATTATAGCTATCGCCAGGTTGATGAGGACAGAGGACTAAAGGGGGAACGCCCCTACAGCTTATCGGGTTTATTTTGTTCCCATTCCTAAGTAATCCCAATTTAAATAGCAAACAGGGCAGATTGAGGACGGGGTGCAGGGGTTCTACCCCTGGCTGGGGGCGAAGCCCCCACACCCCCATGCTCAACCGCTCTTTGATCAGGCAAAGGTTCAAACCTGTCGCAGGTCAGACGACAGGCCGTCTCCAATCCGGTAATCTCCAATTTAATTCACCTTCCTCTATTCAATACAGAATTGCATAGGAGAGGGTGTCCCGAGAAAAATTTTGAAGGTGCAGTCTGCCTTCAAAACTACTCCCTTGTCGGGTTCTGGATAACCGCTAACAATTAGGAGCAAGCCTGTGGTTCCTTTACGGGATGACAATCCTACGCGCATTACGCCTTACGTTACCTATGGATTGATTGCAATAAACTGTCTGGTTTTCTTATTTGAATCCAGCCTAATGGGTTCACCGCTCTTAGAGCAGTTTCTCCGAACCTGGTCAGTGGTGCCAGCAGAGTTAACGGCAAGCTTTCATGGGGTTCCTCAGTATCCATTATTTCAAGAAGTTCCTACCCTGATTACGTCCCAATTTCTTCATGCTGGACTGCTCCACATTGGCGGCAATATGCTTTATCTGTGGATCTTTGGCAATAATGTAGAAGAACAAATGGGGCGCGTTCGGTTTCTTGTGTTTTATCTGCTTTGCGGCATGTTAGCTGCTCTAACACAATGGTTTTTTGCCCCAGACTCTAATATTCCTTCCCTAGGAGCCAGTGGTGCGATCGCGGGGGTTATGGGCGCTTACATTCTGAGGTTTCCACAGGTTAGAATTCTCACCCTCCTACCGCTGTTTATTTTCTTTACCACCATTCGGTTGCCCGCCATTGTTTATCTTGGGGTCTGGTTTATTCAGCAAGCACTTTATGGATTTGCCAGTTTCAATACCCCGACAATGGTTGGCATGGAAGGCGGTGGCATTGCTTATTGGGCCCATGCAGGGGGTTTTGTGTTTGGAGCGGGGCTAGGCCCCCTATTTGGTTTGTTCTCGAAGTCAGCTGAGCCTAACGGAGGGCTAGATGTGGAATCACCTGCTGGACAGTGAGACTGGAATCGCAGCCATGCCTTGAAGGTCAAAAGAGGAACACGACCCAGGTGCTTACTCCCAGAGGGTCCTAAGCAATAGGGGGGTGGAACTTTTCAGTTCCACCCCCCACAGTGTTTATAGCGGATTGTCGGTTAGTCTTTCTTACCCCTAACTATTTTAGTGGGTAGCCCTTGCTGCATAATCACTCAGAGTACTGATTCCGACAATTTTGCCACCTAAGCGAGTGATCCGGCGCATTTCGTTGTTCATGCGGCTGTAGGGCACCTGAATGAATTGGTTGCTGCTTTTACGAACCGGATAGCTTTGATTTTCAGTTTGGTCATTTTGGCGCAAGCCTTTCACTTCATAAACAAAGATGCGGTTGTCTGAAATTGATCCAGAAGCTCTGGTTGATGCAGATTGTCCCAACATACTGTTATATCTCCTGAATGAATAGGGCGATGAGCGTTTGAGAGGCTTTGTGAGAAAGGATTCCAGTGAAATCCTTTCTCACAATCCAAATAGGATCGCTATATTACTTCCCTACTGGGCAAGCGTGACGCTGGCAACTTTGCCGCCTTGCTTGTTAATTTGCTGAAGGGTATTGGATAGTTGCTCGTAGGGAACAATGAACTCTTTGCTGCTGCGGCGAACTTTGGGATAGCGGGGTAGGCTGATGCCTGATACTTCGATCCGGTAGAGCCGATTGGAGGACCCGGTTGAGGATCTGCCAAAGGTGCGAGTGGGTGAAACGCCTTGCTTAGAGGGTAGGTAGGCAAAACCATCACTGCCACCGGAAGGTGCAACGATCGAAGAGGCGCTATTTCTCGCCAGGTCAACGGCCAGACGGGTGCTGTCTCCCGATAGCTGGGAGCGATCGCTGTTGGCATAGCCCCGATAGAGACGAAATAGACGGGTGAACCCGACTGTTCTTTGCCCAATGCCACTGGTCACCAAATCCCGATAGTAGGGCACGATATTTTCGCCAAAGTATTGCTGATATTCTGGTGAATCAATATAGGAGTCGATATCAGCTTCGTATCCTTTAGTTTCGTAAAGATCCAGGTGATAGACGACCTCAGATTCATCATAGGGTGCTCTACCCAAGAGGTGCTTGGTGTTGAGTTCAATCACCCGCGTATGGAAATTGTTGTAGAAAAACTTTTTCTTGTAAAGTTCCGACTTGGCAACCTGACGAACAAACTCCTGCACTGTAATTTGGCGGTTCCGCAAGAGTGACTCAGGAATCGTGAGACGTTCTGATGCTAATAGATAATCGTTGCCCAAGACATGGCGATAGATCGCACGGATCACGGTCTCAATTTCTTCCTGAGTTGCCAAGGGGCGTAGTTCAACTGGAGCCGCATCGCTAAATGCGGATGTTCCCAATCGAGAGGCTGCTGCGGTAATAGGCACGCGAATTCTCCTTGCGTAATCGATGTTAAGTAGAGGTAGATAAAGCGCTGAGGGCTGAGTGCTGAGTTTAAGCTACTTCTCAGTCCTCAGCCCTCAGCACTGCCTAAACCCAAATTTTGGCTTTTCAAGCGAGATTCTAAACTGGTGTGACGCTCACGACCTTGCTGCCTGAACGACTAAGTTGTTGCAACTTGTTCGACAGTTGATCGTAGGAAACGAGCACTTCCGTAGAGGTACGACGCACAACCGTTGATCTGGGAGAGGCTGCTTGTAACACTCTAAGGCGATAGACATCTCCCCGTTTGCCCCCGGTTGCGCCTGATAACGCACCACTGGAAGGCGCACTAATCGGTGTTGCCAGGTTTCTTGCTACTTCCCAGGTTAGTCGGGGTTGCTTTTGGCCTTGCGCACGATCGCTATTGGCATATCCGCGATAGAGCTGCAGTAGACGACTAAAGCCAACGGTTCTCTGTCCTGCGTGATCGGTTTGGAAATCCCGATAGTAGGGAACTACGTTATCACCAAAGCTCTGTTGATATTCCAAAGAGTCGATGTAGGAGCTGATTTCAGCTTCATATCCCTTGCTCTGATAGAGATCCAGGTGATAAGCAATTTCTGACTCATCGTAGGGAGCACGACCCAATAAGTGCTTGTAGTTCAACTCAATGAATCGAACATGAAAATTGGGATAGAAAAATTTCTGGCGATACAGCTCTGAGTGGGCGATCGCCCGCACAAAATCTCGAACAGAAATATTTCCCTGACGCAAAAGAGATTCGGCACTGCTTAAACGCTCACTCTCCATCAGGTGCTCATTACCCAACACCTGACGATAGGCAGCCCAAATCACGGCTTTTACATCATCACCTTCCCAATTAGAGCGCAATTCTACTGGTTTTGCTTCTTCAAAGGGTCTAATTCCTAATCTCCCCGCTTCTTGTAATCCAGCCATCTTGTTTTCCCCGCTTTGACTACTAAATAGACGAGTTTTTTAATAAAACTGCCCGGGAAGATAAACAACCACTAGCAGTTAAATGCTGAGGCTACTTACCTTTCCGGGCAAAAACCGTAACCTAGCTCAGAGCATTGATTGCGTAATCAATGTATCCGTTAGCTTCGGTAGCGGCATCACCACTGATGCCGTGGTTAGCTTTGATGTACTTGAGGGCTTCAACATACCAGCTGGGAGACAGTTCAAAGG
>JBAUTA010000797.1:0-8263 GCA_049581985.1 Kovacikia sp. | reverse complement strand
AGATTGCTGATGGTGACTAAACCAGGGGAAATCAGGACATCCTGCTTAGCAATCTGCCAGTTTGGATCTAGCACGGCTGTGAGCGAAACGCTTTCCCTAAAGGTCAGATCGTCCATCAACCAGACAGCCACCTTACCTGCGGAGCCTGACCTCCAGACAAGGTCAAGCTTGCCGTCATTGTTATAGTCACCGACTCCTCGAATTTGCCAATCCAGGGCAGGCACAGGTAGCAAAGGAGCAACCCTGGAAACCTCAGTCCGGTTCATTAACCAGACCACGTTATCTCCAGAAAGATAGTTGCGCCAAAGAATGTCTAACTGGCCATCCCGATCGAAATCTCCCGTTGCCGCAATCCTGAGATTACTGCCAGGCACAGGGGTCAAGTTAACTACTGTATTGAGCGTAGTCCCAGACATCGCCCAGATGACATTTTTGCCCGTATCGTAGTTGCGCCACAGGATATCCGTCTGCCCGTCGCCTGTAAAATCTCCCGTGCCTTGAATTTGCCAACTGGTTATGTTGACCACAGAAAGGGAGACAACTGAAATCTGAGTAGTTCCATTCATTACCCAAATGACATTCTGACCCGTACTATAATTGCGCCAAAGAATGTCAACTTTGCCATCCCCTGTAAAATCCCCGCTTCCTTGAATCCGCCAGTTGGGATCTTTAACCGTGGACAGAGCGGCGTAGGAGGCGACTGTGGTGCTGTTCATCACCCACACGGTATTCTGACCGCTGGAATAATTACGCCAGAGCAAATCTTCCTGACCATCCCCATTAAAGTCCGCTTGAACCTGGTTAAAGGAACCGGGCGGCAGAGAGTAACCGGGAATTGGAGAATCTAAAGTTTGAGCCAGCCTGCCAGAACTAATTCCTGCCTGAGTCGGAGTGATGGCTGCTAGGGGTAGGGCCGACGCCGGTGGAGGGCTGTATAGTTCGGCACTGTTAATACTACGAGTATTATTAGCAGTCATCGGTCAACCAAAGGCAAATATGGTCTAACGTATACTGTTTTGCCCCGATCCTGTTGGGAAACCCTCTTAAAGATTCTCCATAAGTTCATTAACATCAATCTTGGATGAAGAACCCTGGTGTAATTACTGATTTGCTCTGTATAGATAGGAAAAGGTATATTGCACTGATAAATTATCCTCCGCTTGTCAGGATGTATCGGGTTAGGATACTCATGACTTCACCAGGGTTTGGACCTGGCATCAGGGGGCTCCATTCTCTGACTTCGGCAAAGCGGAGGCGATAAAGGGTTTGAATGGTACTGGTGACTCCGCGACGAGAACCGATAACTAGAATTCTTAGCGGTTCCCGATCGACTGGTTGCTCTTCAAGATCTTGAACAGAGGGAGGGGGAGAGGTAGATTCGCTGGAACTGACCAGGAAGTTTGTAGGCATGAAACACACCTTGGGAAAAGGTTTACAGGATGGAGGTTTATGGGTTGGAGATTTGCCGGATGGAGATTTGCCGGATGGAGATTTATGGGTTGGAGACTTACAGAAAAAGGATCTATCAAAGGATCTCCGGGGGATAACGGAGTGCGATCGTTGCATATAAATCCGTGAATCGATAACGACAATTTACACGCTAAAGTTTATTTTGTCAATATTCGGGCGTGGGGTGCCGCTGCATGGAGATTTTGGGGATTGGATGCTCCAAGCCTGGTGCCCCAAACCTGTCCGATGCTGCGCAGTTCCCACCCGTCTGCCCTGTAGCCAGCCCTGTTTACGCGACGCCTTCTAATTCTTCGTCGGTTAATTCGTATAGTTGGCGGAGATGTTGTAGTTTCTCTGCATCGGGATGCCAGAAACCCCGTCCGTGGGCCTCTAGCATTCTGCCGACGACATTGCGGAAGGCTTCAGGATTGGCTTTTCTGAGCTTGGCTGCCATTTCTGGATCAAGGGCATAGGTGTCGGCTGCCTGGTCGTAAACCCAGGACTCCTGAAAATTAACGGTGCCCCCCCAACCAATCAAAGCAGTCATCCGTTGGGAGATTTCGTAGGCTCCGCCAGAACCCTGGTCAGCCATTGCTTCTGCCCACTTGGGGTTCAGCAATTTGGTGCGATACTCCAGGCGAAGCAGTTCCTCTAGCTTGCGAGGGGTTGTATCTTTGGAAAAGCTTTCCACAAAATTAACTGGAACAGAGGAACGACGGTTTGTTGTGGTAGATCGCTCCATTTCTGCGGCCCGTTTTAATCCGCCGGTATTGGCGTAGTATTCCTGGATGTCAGTCAGCCCATATTCTACGGAATCAATTTCCTGGACGATGCGATCGCAGCTTTTTAGCAAGCTCTGCAACACCTCCGGTCGGGCCTGTCCCCTGTCCTGTCTGCCGTAACTAAAGGCGTTGCGTCCCTGCCAGGTGGTTCCTAATTCTTCCCCCGATTCCCAACTGGAGGCAACAACCTGATCATTGACCAGGGATCCAAAGTCACCTGCCGGATTGGAAAACAGGCGGGCGGAGACATTTTCAATACCTTCAGACTTCAGTGCCAGCGCATGTTTGCGGATGAAATTTTGGTCTTCTGGCTCATCGGTTGCGGCTGCTCGACAAAACAAATCATCCAGCAATTCAATAATGTTGGCGAAACTATCCCGAAAGATACCAGAGAGATTGGCCAGCACATCAATCCGGGGATGATCCAGATCAGCCAGGGGTTTTAGCTCATAGCGCACGATCCGCCCGGTTCCTTCTTTCATCGGTTCTGCACCTACCAACTCAAGAAGAATTCCAAGGGACTCCCCTTTAGTTTTAATCGTATCCAGCCCCCACAGCATGACGGCGATCGTTTCGGGGTAAGCGCCAGCATGCTCTGCCTGATGTTGGTCAATTAGTTGGCGGGCGATCGCCCGTCCCCGTTCAAATGCTGCCGGGGAAGGCATCCGGTAAGGGTCAAGGGCATGCATATTGCGTCCAGTCGGCAGCACACCGGGACCATCCCGTAACAGGTCGCCGCCAGGAGCGGGCGGGATGTACTCCCCGTTCAGTCCACGCAGGAGATTGGTCAGTTCGTCTGTGTTTTGTGCCAACAGGTCGCGGATGGCGATCGCGGCCTGCATCTGTTCTGGGGGAATGCGCGTTTGGGGAAGCTCAAGCCCATAGGCAGTCGCGGCGATCGCCTCCTCCGGGAAGTCCTCACCAAAATAGGCTTGCAGATAACTGGCTAACTCCTCAGGACTGGGGGGAGTGCCCAGGGTATGAAGCCCGGTAGAGAAAAGACGATTTTCCACGACCTGGAGATAGTCATACAGCTTGACCAGATAGCGTTTAAACGCATGTTTGCTAAACAAACGGGCATTTTCTGGGGTCAGCTCAATCCCTAACTGCTTCGCGTCATCAAATGGGCAATCTGCATCGAGTCCGGTATCCATCAGCTTCTTACAGATGGCATCCCGGAGGGCATCGTTCTTTTCCGGATCTTCCCGGTATTCGGCAATCAAATCTCGCAGGGTTACCAGTTCCTTATACAGACCAGCCCGACCGTAGGGTGGGACATTATGCGAAATCAAGACTCCGTAGCCCCGTCGTTTTGCCAGGATAGATTCGGAAGGGTTGTTGGCGGCGTAGATATAGAGATTGGGCAAATCCCCCAGGAGAATATCAGACCAGGAATATCCCGTATTGCCAAGGGGGGAACCGGGTAGCCACTCGACCGTCCCATGCATGCCGAAGTGGACGATCGCGTGCGCCTGAAACTCCTGCTGCAACCACTGATAAAAGGCGATGTACTGGGGATGGGGGGTCAGATCCCGTTCAAACATCAACCGCATCGGATCGCCCGAAATTCCCAGCGGCGGCTGTACCCCAATCCAAACATTTCCCAACTGCACGCCACCCAGCAAAAACTCATCTCCCAGGGTCTTAATCCCCGTCTCTGTCAAGGACTTCCAGTTTTTCTGAACCCAGGAGGTCCGCAGGTAGCCGAGCCATTTTTCCAGGGTGCGAACATGCACCCGAATGGAGGAGGGCAGGGGGGCGGGGGAGGAAGGGAGTTGGGATTTTGGCCTCTCCCTGTCTTCCCCACTCCCCACTCCCCACTCCCCACTTTCTAGATCTGCTGCTTTCACCCATCGAACCAGTTCCTCCCCATCTTCGGGAAGATCGCCAATGGTATAGCCCTGAGCCTGGAGAGCCTGGAGGACGGTGAGCAGCGATCGCGGCACATTTAACAAGGCAGCGGTGCCAACCGCCCCATAGCCGGGGGGGAAGCCATAGAGAATAATTGCAATCCGGCGCTTGGCGGGAGGGGTGCGATGCAGTTCAATCCAGTGTTTCAGGCGTTCTGTCAAACGGTTGACCCGATCGGGAATGAGGTAAATATCCTCTCCCACCAGCCCCCCCAGGGGAATCGTGTCGATCGCCCCATCCAGTTCGGGTAAAGCATACAGCACCACGCTTTGCAGGCCACCAATGCCCTGCCGTGTCCAGGAATGGATATCCTGAATCAGCAAGGGAGCCGCCACCATATAGGGGACATTCTTGGCGCTGAGGATGCGTTTAGAAACCTCCACCTGTCTGCCTGCTTCCATGGACCCGGCTGGCCCTCCCACCAGGGGAAAACCGATCGTCGAAACAATGGCGTCCACCTTGACGGCCTCATTGGAAAGGGAGGGGGTTTCTACAATGCCCTGCTGCCGCAGCCCTAGCTCGTAGTCTGTGGTCATCAAATCCCGCACCGCCACATGGCCCTCCACCCCATTGATGAAAATGGGTAAGGGCACCAGTCCGGCCTCCTCAAAAGCCCGGATCAGCTTGGGTATATAGGGTTGTTTGGTAATGACGTGTTTGCGGTAGAGGAGAAGACCGACAATTCCCTGCTCCTTTCCTGCCTGCTGCCCACTGTTCGCTGCCGATTGTCGGCTATGGTAATACCACTCCAAATACCTGCGGGGCGACTCAAAATAGCCTGGGTAGTCGGGATGGAGCAGTCCGATGTTGGGAGTCTCGATCGGCGGCGGCACCTCGCCAACGCTTAGCCCCAGATACTTCTCCGCCAGAACCCAAAAAAGTGCGGCGACGTTTTCAATCCCGCCTGCGTTCCAGTAACCGTAGATAATCAGCCAGTTGCGAAGATCTTGAACTTTTTGAACCGGAACAAATTTCAGCAACTTGGGTCCGGTTTTGAGAAAGCTAATGTACCCTGCCAGCTTATCTTCTTCTCGCCCGCTGCCAAACTTGCTGAGGATAAATTGAACGGGTTTGGGCATCCCCTTGGGTTTGTTTCCGATCGCAAATTTACCCAACTGGGTCAAGCTCATCAACTCCAGCGCAGATTCAAAGATGAGCCGGATGGGAATCTGCTGAACCCGTTCCCGTAGCCACATAACCTGGTCATAGTCAAATAGGAGGCTGGCGAAGAGAACCTGGGCATCCTTCAGGGCAGCTTCAACCACCGCGGGATTGGTCGTTAAGTCCCGATCGCTAAACACCCGAATTTCCAGCTCTGAGCAGCGTCTCTGTGCCATTTGGGCTGCCTTTCGGTACAGATCGGCATTGAAAGATTCAAACCCGGCAATCAGTACGACGCGCTTCATCTCGAAACACCTGGAAAAGAACGGTAAAAAATATTCATATTTCCAATCTTAAGGACTCCTCGAGTTACAAATGGAATGAAGTTTGGCAATTCTAGTAAATATTTCCGTATAGTCGTCCCTCGCCAGGAGTCAATCCGTTGGTTTCTACCTTGCACTCATTTTTGCCCAAGGGTTTAGCGATCGCCCTACTGGCGATCGTTGCCGGATGCTCATCAAACGCTATTTCCCAGACTTCTCAGGAAAAAAACCTGGCACCTCAAACCAGCTCTTCAGACTCCGTGAGTTCCCCTGAGATTGCCTTGGCCCTCCACTTAAAAAAGAATGGAGCCAAAATGTATGGCACCCACTGGTGTTCCGTCTGCAATTGGCAGCGCAAGCAGTTTGGGGAAGAAGCGTTTAGCCAAATTACCTATGTTGAGTGCGATCCCGGTGGCGCAAACCCTCAACCCGACCTTTGTCGTCAGGCAAATATTCACGCCTATCCCACCTGGGAGGTCAACGGTCGCCTTTATCCACCTGGAGGCTATCCACTACAAGAGCTTGCCCAACTTTCGGGCTACCAGGGGGCGAGTCATTTTGGAGGAGGGTAGGAATGGGAGATAGGGAATCAGGAATATAACCCGTTTCAAGGGTGTGAGGTACAGTGAGGGTGCTTCGCGCCCCACTGTGCCTGACATTTCTGTACTTCACCCAGGTACAAACCGCTGTAAAGGATGAAGCATAGGGAATGAAAAATAAATCCGTCAGGAGCTTGACCCATCACCTGACAAAGTCCGGGCTAGCAAAATTTCCCCTGCTGGTACTGTGGGGAGTTGCCGCCGTGCTTTTAGTAATAGCTGTTGAGCAGCTCAACCGGGCCGGACTATTTGCGGGGCTGGACAATTTTGTCACAGATCTGGGCAGCAATTATCGTCAGTGGTTTCACAGGCAAGATACCAGTAATTTACTGGTGCTATTGCCCCTATCTTTTGCGGGAGGGCTGGTCGCCAGCATTTCGCCCTGCATCCTTTCTTTGCTGCCAGTCAATTTGAGCTATATCGGCACCCGCGAGTTCACCTCCCGTTGGGATGCGTTCTTGAAAGCTGGAGCTTTTGTCCTGGGCGTGGTCACTGTTCTCAGCCTGTTTGGGATCTTTTCATCGTTTCAGGGACTGGTTCTCATCAGATATCAGGGGTATTTCCAGATTGTGGTAGGGGTGCTAATTATTCTGATGGGCTTAAGCCTGGTGGGTGTTATCAACCTGCCCCTGCCGCAAAATCTAGGGGGTCGCCTTTGCCGCCAACCGGATGGTGAAATCCATCCCTTTCAGGCAAAAGAAACGCGATTTTCGTTCAGACGGGGGGTGCGATCGCTGCTAACTGGACCCTACGGAGTCGGGCTTACCTTCGCCTTAGTCAGTTCTCCCTGCACCAGTCCCGTGACGGTTGCAGTTCTGGCGGCGGCCTCGGTAACGGGTTCCTTACTCCAAAGCACCCTGGCCATGGTCAGCTATGCCCTGGGATACACAGCCATTATCTTTTTCGCCAGCCTCTTTGCTGGTCTGGTAAAGCAGACTCGCGGCTTACTGACCCACGCTGAAACCATCACCCGTTTTGCCAGCCTGACCCTGCTGCTGGTCGGTGGGTTTTACCTGATTAATGGCAGTCGCTGGTTAGTTGCCAGTTTAAAACTAAGCTAACAGGCTGCCATCCTGAGCAATTCTGAGAGCAATTGTGACTGTTTGCAAACCGTCGGGGTGGGGTTGACAGTTTATGTTACCCCCCTGAACCTCTATCCTGCGGCAGCAAAGAATAATTTCTGTAGCAAAGTCCCGGTTTCCAGGCGGTGCGAATCGTTGGGCTGTTACATAAAGATGGATCTGCCCAGCAACCTGTTCCGCTTCTAAAATCACTGGAAAATTAGGATCAGAGTATTTCAACCCCCGTGCCAGGAGGTCCGTGAGGACTGCTTCAGTAAGGTCCTGATCTGCCAAAGCAAGTGGTAGAGATGAATCAACCTTGATAACAAACCGGACGGCAGCACCATCCTTAGGATCCAGCAAATGACGGGTGATGGATGGGAGAATGAGCTTAAGATCGAGCGGTTCCAGCCTCACATCGACTTTCCCTGCCTCTAGCTTTTGGAGCAGCATGGCATCAGAGATGAGGTCGCAAAGACAGTCAACCTCGTTTTGCATGGATTCGAGCTGCTGATGCCAACTGGCAGAGTCGTAGGAAGAATTGACTAAATGCTTAACATAAGTCCCCATCGATTCTAGCGATCGACCAGCACGACGCTCCAGGGACGAAATCACAGACCTTTGAGCAGCCAGATATCTTTGAAGTTGAGCGTTCTCTAGTTGTATCCGCTGGAGAGAATCGGACGGAGCTTGGACGGTAGCAGTTTGTTGGGACATGTTGCCCGAAAAGTTGTGATCCTATGAAACAGTTATAGCCTGTTTTGTTAAGGAAGGTAACAAAAAATCAGTCTTTTCTCAACTTATATAGATTCTCTTAAGGATTTACGAAAGAATAATTGGGCGACGAGTTCTGCTGCTAGTAGGCCAAAACGAAAGTTTTGGAGGAGGGTAAAGGGGAAAAACCCCCTTTTAAGGGCGAAGCCCCCCTCCCCCTGGTGCAAAATTTATGATTTGCAACACTAGAGCGTCCTGTTTCCTGATCTGCACTCACCCCCAAGTCTCTAATCAGCCCCAGGGAGAGGTTCTTTGCTGTTTTG
>JBAUTA010000796.1:0-1535 GCA_049581985.1 Kovacikia sp. | reverse complement strand
GGCCAGTTCCGAGACCGTCTTCTCCCCCCGAACAGTTTCCAGCGCAACTTTAGCTTTGAATTGTGGACTGTATTGTTTGCGTTTGTTACTCGTGAACTACTCCTATCATCTTTTGAGTGGTTCAGAGCTTAACCTCCTGTCCAGTTTTTCGGTTCCACTTCAACTTGATACCTGGCTCGACCCCTGGACGTATGAACGGGAGAAGCAACCCAGTTCTAAACTACTTCCAAAGGCAAAGGAAGTGATTACTCGCTTTAAGAAACTTCAGAAGCTTGCGGGGAAGCGAGTTCAGGAAATTAACCAGGCTCTAGCAGAGGTTGAGGCAATTGAAACGGGCATTATCCAAGCCCAAATTGCCAGTAAAGGGATGCAGCAACAGGAACTATTTAGCCGTTATCAACGAAATATAAATCGGGAACTGTATGAGGCGTTAGATCGATTAGAGGCAATCCAGCAACGGAGGAATGGGGGTTCTATGGGTTCGTTTGGTCAAACCCTGGGAGTCCGCGATCTCCCATGGAAAGAAGATCAAACAACTGGATCGGCAGATTGAAGCTTTACGCCAGCCAATCATAAAGATCGAAGCGATGATTGACAGGATTGCATAAGCGATCTCGAAGATGTGAAAAACTCACTGACTCAAGGGTGCCAAAGTAGTACACCCGAATTAAGTATTAGCAGCTCTTTAGATCAGAAAAATTGCAAAATCGTTGCGGCAATGTTACCTTCGGTTTCAAAAAGCTAAATGCTCTTCAAATCTTGCGGATTATTGGGGTCACACTGGGCATAGTTAGGTATAGCGTTCTGGCGCTGTCGAGAGTGGGTTGCCTCAAGCTAATCTCTGAGACAGTAAAAGGCGACTGCGCTGAAGCTTTGGCGCAATCTGCCCTTAAAGGCGTACCCTTAGATGCAACCCGGAAACTAGAAGACCGCTATGCCCAACGATAAGACAACCAGCGCCCAGAGCAAGGAAACCTTAGAACAAAAGCTCTGGAAGGCGGCGGATAAGCTGCGAAAGAACATTGACGCGGCGGAGTATAAGCATATTGTCTTGGGCTTGGTCTTTCTCAAGTACATCTCCGATACCTTTGAGCAGTTGCATGAGCAGTTGGTCGCTGGTAAGGGGGACTATGCAGGCGCTGACCCGGAAGACCCGGACGAATACAAGGCAGAGAATGTGTTTTTTGTGCCTGCTGAGGCGCGGTGGTCAGCATTGCAGGCACAGGCAAAGCAGCCAACAATTGGGCAGATCGTCGATGAGGCGATGGCGGCGATCGAGCGGGAAAACGCCAAACTGCTCAAGGGAATTTTGCCGAAGGTTTATGGTCAGCAAAAGCTTGACCCGATCGCGTTAGGGGGGCTAATCGACAATATCGGCAGCGTCAACCTGGCGAGGGTCAAGGCGGAATCGGATGGGCACCTCAGTTTGGAGGCGAAGCCGAAGGTTGCTCCCTCGCGACAGGCAGATTTGCTGGGGCAGGTGTATGAGTATTTTTTGGGGCAGTTTGCCCTGGCAGAAGGTAAGAAAGGGGGAC
>JBAUTA010000795.1:0-2775 GCA_049581985.1 Kovacikia sp. | reverse complement strand
GAGAAACACATACTGAAAAAACTAAAACCCTCTGTTCTTCAGATCTGAGTCTTTACTCTTAATTAACGCTGCAAATCCTAAAAGAGAAAAGATACCTTAATTATCCCAAGTCTCGTTACATCTTCACTATTAAGAGGTTGCATTTAAACAGAGAATTTAATTAAGTTCGCTCGGTTCAATTAGATTCTCAAAAGAACTGAAGTAGCAAAAGAGACATTGACAAGAATTTCCCATCTTCTCACCGCTTCCTCAAGGTTGTCGAAAAAAGTAGCACCTTGTATAACTTGATCATGGATCAGGAAGCATCTCCATTCATTGACTGGGCGATCGCATAGCCATTGCAGACGTTTTTGGTGACATGACGTTCCCTGTTCGACAACGGCATTCAAACACCTAGACAGATAACCCACTCCCTGGAGGTGCAACCTGATGAACGATGTCAAACCGGGACGGTATGACTACCGCTCTAGAATCCAAGTGCCTGTCGATAGTCCAGAAGCCGCATTGCTGGAATACCTCAAGCAGGAGAGGCACCTGATTTACTCCCACAAAGAAATGGTGTTAGCCGCGCTCAGAGCCTATTGGCTCCCTTTTGCCTATGCCGATCGCCAACGCCACGGTGCGCCAGTGGCCCAAGACGATTTGAAGCGTCTCGCCCAAGATGCGATTCACCGCCTCAAGCAGCAGGCCCTCTATTTGCAAGAAGCGTTTGGGTTGGAGCGCGAAGTCGATAATTCCTGGATAGGCAGCAATCGATTGATTCGCCAAGACCAAAATACGGTTCATTCTGAAGCAATTCCATCAACAAATCATTGCCCTGATAATTCAGAATCCAACGGCAATTAATGTGCAATCAAAAGTTTCCCTTTTGAGGAACATTGAGTCAGATTTGAGGAGTTTTACTCAAGTAGTTTTGCTGAGAAAACTAATAGTTAATTTCAGCAAAAATCTCAGTCAATATTTTTTGTTTCGATCACAATCTTCGATTTCAGTATTGTCCATTGAGAAGAAGAAAACGTCAGATTTCCGCAAAATCTGACGCCTTCAGTTTTTGTATTTACAACCGGGATATACGCCCTAAAAACGCCCTCCGGCTGATTAGAACACCGCAAATTCATCCTAACAAAGTTCTGATCAGTTGCAAGGGTAACAGGGGCATTGTCTCGGTCTCAAGTCCAATTCCTTAATTTTGTGGAGGATGACATGAGTCCGACATTTGCGACCACTCAACCCTTTGATATCCGCTCCTGGATCAATGCTGACCCGTCCGGGCGAGCCGCCTGTCCTGCTTGCCTGCAGGATGGCAAAATCCGCCAGAAAAATCTCAGTATTGACCTGTCCACTGGGGCTTACAAGTGCTGGCGAGGCTGTACTCCCGATCAAATCCGGGCCGCTCTGAATGCGCCTCAACGAAACCAGAATTTCTCCTCGGTGACCCGTTCGATACCCCAGCGAACCGCCCCTGCCCCTAAACCCCAACCTCGTACGGTCTCCGCAGAGCAGGTTCGCCTTTCCCACCAGCGTTTAACCCATCAGTCAGGTGAGCCTCAGCAGCAAGCGTTAGATTGGCTCATTGCTAGAGGCTTTACCCATGAGATGATTGGCCACTACAAGCTGGGGCTGGAGCCGAAATGGATCACGTCTGACAACAACAATCCCAATGCCAGAGCGTGTTACTGGGCGATCGCCCTGCACATCCCAGCCAATGAACCGGGGCAGTTCTACCGCAAACTGCGGGTGGCTCCCTGGCTGACAGGAGAAAACAGACCAGATACTCTTTCCAACTGGAGCCAGTATGGGGTTCCCGCAACTGTTTTCTACACCCATCGTCCTGAACATGCGGAAGCCACCTGGTTTTGTGAAGGGGAATGGGATGCCCTGCGCCTGGGATGGCTGGCCAAGCAACGCGACGCGCAGGTTGCCGTGTGCTGTTCGACAGCCGGGTGTGGCACTGTTCCGCCCCAAGAGCAGTTGGATCAACTCCCCGGAACTGTCATTCTGTTCTTCGATCGCAACGATGAACCCACCCAAAATGGGTTGATACCCGGCGAGGAAGGAGCCAGGAAACTGGCTCTTGCCCTGGACGGTCGTGGTCGAATTGCCCAGGTGCCCATGCCAGAAGACTGCCAGGTCAGCGGTTGGGATGTCTCCAATGCCCTGGAGGCTGGCTTTTGCTGGGAAGACTTTGAAGCTGCTGCCAGAATCGCAACGTCATTGAGCGCAGCAGAGTTGGAAAACCGCAAGGCTGCCAATCGATCCATCCGGGATCAGGTGCTCACCGTTCTACATCGCTATGAAGCTCAGTCTGAGCGGGATGTGGCTCTTATGGATTTATCTAGAACCACTCCCTATTCCTACCGGGAACTGGAAAAGCTGGCTCAGTCTCTGGCGATCGAAGTGGACGTGCAAACGGACCAGGTAGAGGCGAATCGGAAGCTAAAAGACCTGCTCCAGACCCGCCCAACGCAGCTCAATCTGAACCGCTATCTGGAACCCTGGTTTGCCCGGGTGATGATTGAAACCGCCAACGCCATGCCAACGGCACCAGAGTTTCTGTTCACGACCCTGCTGTCTGCTGCTGCCAGTCGAGTCGGCACCGCCGCTCAGGTCATCATCAAACCCAGTGCCCAGTATACGCAGCCCATGGTTTTCTGGAGTGCGATCGTCGCCAACTCCGGCAGTATGAAGACACCAGCGCAACGGGTGATTCTGGATCCGTTGGTTGCTCTGGAGCGAGAAGCTTACGAGGCGTATCAATTTGAAATGGCAGATTAC
>JBAUTA010000794.1:0-2849 GCA_049581985.1 Kovacikia sp. | reverse complement strand
GCGGTTTTCAGAATAGTTAGCCCCATCTGTAAAAACATAGCCCTTCCATGGCTGAGGGCTGAATAGGGTGAGCATAGCCGACCCGACCGCAGACAACTTATAGCTAATGAACTTCACTTCTGACATTTTCTGCGGGCTGTGATAGTTCTTGAGCCAGATTTTCCTGGAGTGCCTCCAACACCGCGATCGGGTCAGCCGCCTCTTGCATAATTTCAGCCTCTGGATCCTGCCGATCTATGACTTCCGGCAAATCAGCCCGGAGCTCTTCTAAAAGGGCAATGATCTTGGCAATCTTCTGCTCGGAGAGCAAGTTAAGCTGCAACATTAACTGCGATCGCTGTTCCGCAAAATTTTCCTGGCGAGTTTGCCTTACCAGCACTCCAGTTGAAATCACCAGGGCAGCAGCATCTAACCCCTGATCTGACCAGCTAAACGGGGGCAGGTTAAATGGCAAAAAGGATTCAAACATACTGGCCCCAATCCAGAGCGTCAGAATCACCAGTAAGCTATACAGAAAGGTCGATCGCCCAAAAAAGGTAGCGATCGCTTCAAGAAATCGCTGATGGGCAGGAATATGTCGAACTTCCTGAGTATGAAGGGCGGTAATCGCTTCAATATTTTTGGTGATTGGGTCTGGTAAGGGAGCCGTCAGTACTTGATTTCGAGCCGCTTTCAACCGGAATCTGTTGGCATCTGAGCGAATCGATGGATTGGTAACATTGTCTGCGCCAGGCATCATGATGCAACTTTTGAAGCTGAATCCCCCGATTATCGCTTAGAGTTTTGTCAATTGTGGGGTCAGCTCTACCTATCCAGGATGAACTAGCAGCAATCAACCCCCCAGGCAGGAGACGACATTATGCCATTAACGGTTTCTCCTATTAACCTGGTGGCAAGAGATCTGGCATTGGTGGGTGGGTTTCGACTACGTTCAACCCCCAACAGACCGGATGCTGAACCGAGCCGAAGCACGATCCCTACTATCGGCACAACCCTTGTCAGGTTAATCCGTAGGGGGTGCAAATCACCAATGACGACTTTAGGGTAGAGGGGTAAAACCCCCTACCTGGTGGGCATGCGCCCCCTCCTCCCCATTTCTTACAAATCATCAGCGCTACCCACTAAACAGATTAATTAGTGATACGCTGATTCAGAACATATCTCAATAAAGCAGCGTATGGTATCTCAGCGAATCTTGCGGGTTACAAAAGATACTCTGTTCAAACTTCGCCCTGAACAATCTGCGAAACTTCCCGCGAGTGAGCTTTACTCCGTTAAGGCACGCACTATCTTTACAATTCAAGACTATGCCTACGAGGATGCGACGGGTCCCTTCAACGCTCACATCAAAGTAACCCTGACTAGTCCCATTCAGAGCACCAGCATTTGGTATGTTTACAAGCTGCACGCCCAGGTGGAATACGATGGCGAGATTGTTTATCCCTCAGAGGCAAAACTCTCCTATCCGATCCTTCACATCAATACGGCTACTTTCTTCAAACGCCAACCCGTTCAGGCATCCACCCTGCCAGATGCGGCAAAATATGCGGTCAATCCAGGCCAGAGCTTTCCGCTGCAATCCTATGCTTATAGGGATGCGGGGGGGAATTTTGCGAACCACATCAAATTTGCCCTGCGCTATCAAGAGGATTTTATTCGGGGCTTGAGTACCTGGTACGCTTACGATCGCCATGCTTACATCGAACTCAATGGAAAGATCGTTTACCCCCCCGAAAATCCGAATGCCTATTTTCTCCGGATCAAGGCTGACACTTTATTTAAGCAGCGTCCCCTGCAGGCCGATCAGCTTGCAGCGAACGAAGTATCTCCTGTATTAGCAGGAAAAACCTTTGTCCTGCTAGCGTATGCCTATGCGGATGCGAATGGTCAAAGCTTTAATGGGCATATCAAAGTTACCTTCAAATACGTCAAAGATTACGTCAACGGATTCAACACCTGGTACGTCTATACAGGACACGCCCAAATTGAGCAGGGTGGAAAAGTCATCCCGACACCACCGCCCCCCCAGGTTTCCCTTAGGGGCACAGATAGCTTAGGCCGTGTAACATCGAGTGCGTTCATTACTCAGGCAACCAATCTACTCAACTCAAAACCCGCCTTTTGGGGACGCTATTTTAGCGGCTTGAGCTATACAGGATTGGGGGAATACTTCGCCCAGGAAAACAGCACCCTTCGAGCCAATAACATTCGTCTCCTACCAGTCGGACGCTACACCACCCGTGTGGGCTTGGGGCAAACCGAGGGACGGCAGGATGGGGCGGAACAGGCAGCGGATTTTCTGGGAAAGCTGGGTGAAAGTTATCTTCAATCTCAGGGTGGGGAGTTCTACTTTTTCCTGGATGTTGAACTGAGCGATCCCCTCTCATCCAGCTACTATATTGGCTGGTCGCAAGCCGTGAGAGCTGCAAGTTCCAGGGTTAAGTTGTTGCCCTGCGTCTACCTCAATGCCAATGACGCCATAACTTCCAGAGCCTTGTCGAGTGCGATCACCGCAGGTGCAACGTGTTTTGGGCTATGGATTGCTTCTTACCTGTACTATCAAACCAGTGCAATTACAACCACCGCCTTCGACAGTAGTAGAGCGGCTCCTGCAACCAGCGTAGCGGCTCCCGTTTTGTTCTGGCAATATGCGGGAGATATTGCCGAAAGCTATGATTTCAACCTCTCTAATCCGGCGATCGATTCGCAAACCCTGCTGCGTCGCCTCGCCCTACCGCCAGCAAGTTAATGCAGGGGAACCCACCCCTGCTTGGGGGTGAAGTTCCTAAACTGCCATATTGCAAAAGTTAGTGTTTGCAACACTAGTAGACCAAAACGAAAGTTTTGGA
>JBAUTA010000793.1:0-2103 GCA_049581985.1 Kovacikia sp. | reverse complement strand
GGGATAGGGAGCGGAAGACAGGGAGGAAAGGATCTTGTTTATCCCGTATCCTTAATTCACCCTTTGCCTGGTGCCTACGAAGACTTCACCGCTTTTTGAGTATTCAATTCAACGGTTTTGATCAGTTGACTGACCTGGGTTGTCGTTTTGACAGGGGCCGTTGGAGGCAGGGGGGAGGGCCAAACTTTACGGAGTTCTGCCATGGTTTGCTGAATGGCCTTATGCACCTCTGGATTTTCCTTTTCCACCTTAGGAGAAATTCCCTGGTAGAGGGTGTTGGCGTAAGCAACGAAGCCACGAGAATCCTGATATTCGATCACCTGGTTGATTTTGCCGTCGGCGATCGCTGCTCCATACTCTGAGTTGGCCGTATCTAGCAGCCCATTGATGACTTGCAGAACAAAGCTGGGGGAGGTGCGTTGGGTTTCGGGGAGAGCGGAGATCGCCCCATCTATCGACTGCATCGCTTCCTTAAATCCCGCAGTAACCTTGCTGGCATTTTTGGCACCTGCCTTCACCTGATCTTGCAATGCGATCAACGAGGTCTTAAATTCTTTAACGTTGCGTTCCTGCAACTGCTCCTCCACATCTGCGTAGATTTCCTCGACTGGATGCCCGATATGGGGTTCTGCCTGCTCAGGCTTTTGCAAGTCTAAAAGTTCTCCGGCTACCAGGAGGTGCCCTTTCATTAAGCCCAGTTTCGTCATGTAATCCACATCTTTAGCTTCCCCAGTCAGGACAATATCCTCAATTGTCACCATTTCCTTGATCTGGTCGAACTGTTCCTGGGTAATCACATTTTTAGAAACCAATTCTTCGGGTTTGCCGTAGGGACGACTCGCCTGAATTTTATTGGACAAAGCAGGAATCCCCAGCTTTGCCTCTAATTTGTCTAATTCCGACAAGATAGCGGTATTGATATTAATCTTGGGTTTACCAGTATGGCTGCTGTGACTCGCTATTTCTGAGGAATTGGGGCTAGAAGTTGCCTGAGGCGAGGAATTTGTAGCGGTGGGCGTAGAATTACAACTGCTCAAAATAGTGAAAAAAACAGCACAGAACGCAAGTGCCAAAAAACGAATAATCCGCATGGTTATTAATCTCAGAACTGCTGGGGAGAAAATCCTCAAAAAATTTGATGGGTGGACTGAGTGAGAGAGCGTTTGTCAGAATTCTGGATGATTGCTCCAGCCGCTCAAACTAATCGGGGCAGGCGCAGAAACCCTACCCTCAGACGCGATACCAATTGAAAGCAATAAGGGTTGCAGATGGAATGTGGGGCGTCGCCCCCAGCCAGGGGTTCCAACGTTCGGCTAAGCGCTCACGGCGAAATCCCTGTACCCTGTTCCTATCTGTCGTGTTTGATTTTTAAATTGGCATTGGCCTTTGCATAAATAGCCTATGGTGCCAAGCACTGCCACCACTTTTACAAGATGTCTGACTGCTTATCGAATTCTGATTGTGCCCTTAATGAGAACTAATGTCAATCAACTGACAAATGATATCCATTACTACACAATGACATCGAACAGTCCCATGCAGCCTGCTTCTGCGATCGCATCCTGGTGGGGATGAAACATATACTTGCCGGGATAGCGGTAGGAAAACTCCAGAATGTGCCGCTCCGCTGTTCCCATCGTGATTACATCCGTTTCTTCAGTCGGTTCTAAAGTCCGTCCGGTCCGATAAACTTTAAACAGGTTGGCATGGAGATGAAAGGTCGCCACCGCATCAAACTCAATCATATTCAGCACATAGAGCCGGATTAACTGATCCTTCTGGATCGGCACCGGATGCTCCATGTAGTAATGGGGTAAGCCATTAAAGGCATACAGCTCATTCTTTTTGTCGTTGTTAACATCGTATCCTGCCATGATTAGCACCATCTCATCCGCTGGTGGCCGGGGCTGGGGCGGATCGATGATGAACATGCCATACAAACCCTTACCAACGTGGCGTGTCACTGGCGCGACATGGCAGTGGTAAAGATGCACACCAAATGGCTCCGCATCAAATTCGTAGATGAAAACATTGTTGTTGCGGATGGGTTTGACCCCATCCATCTCAGCCCTATGCACCCCATGAAAATGCAGGGAATGGGAG
>JBAUTA010000792.1:0-5633 GCA_049581985.1 Kovacikia sp. | reverse complement strand
CCATTGGTGCTGACCACTTCAACAACCAATTTGATGGAGCGACCGGACGTAATCACAGGTTGCCGCTGCCAGAGGGGTTCATTGTCCAAGAGGGTTTCGTCCAGGACGATAATGTCGGGACGACGAGCGGTGGCAACATCTGCGAGGGGTTGAATCAGGCAGGTGCGGGGAATAAACCAGGGGGATGGGGGGACACGGTATTCATGAGATCGGGGTCGTACAGGTCAGCGATGGTTGGGGAAGTAATGTTTCCGTGCGAGCAGAATGTCTTCGGCGCAGCAGATGAAGCCTTCTGGGTTAGGCTCGGTGAGGGTGAAAAGACCATGTCGGCCCCTCAATTTTCCGGCGGAATCTTTGCCTTCAGAGCCTCAATTAAAGGCGGAATCTCGAACTGAACCACATCCTAAACAATATTGAGGTTGACATCATCGTATGCATGTACGAGCCGATTACGCATGCCGTTAATTTCTTGCCAAGCGATGGTGGGCAAGCTCTGTCGAGTTGTTTCTGACACCCGCCTGGCGGCTTCGGCAATGATTAAAAGTCGCCGAATGACGGCATCTTGAAGCTGCACATTGCCAACAAACTCATCCTTTGCACAGTCAGCGGTGTAGGTCATGATCAGGTCTGCGGATTGCCGCATATCAAGCAGAAATTGTAGATCCCGTTGCATAAATCACCTGGGCAGAGGACAGAATCTCATGACGGCGGAGGTAATTGCGGCTGGCTTCAATGCCCTGACGAGTCACCAGGTCAACGTCTCGATGAAAGATAGTTTGGAGTTCGGCTACCATTTGGTCTAAGGTACTGAATCTGGGGTGGGCCTCTGGATGAAATTGCACCATGACATCAATATCGCTATCGGGGCGGAAGTCATTGCGCAAAACTGAGCCAAACGGCGCTAATTCTGTCACCTGCCAGCGATGACAAAACTCAGTTATTTGCTCCATTGGTAGCTCGATCTCGCTGTTGATCATAGTGCTGGGTGGAATAGGGGTATTGCTTACTGGGCAGTCATTTTAGTGTAGAGGTCGAAGAGTGATCGCTCCTATCCTGCTGAGCAAAGCGTCAGCGTCATGAAGCATCCCGATTCATCGCCAACCTGGGAATTCTTCGCGGTCCTGCGTTCTGCTCATAATGACGATAGATCATTAATTTCTTGCCCCTCTCATCAAGACAATGCCTGGTTTTGCTGGAAGTTTTGACTCATGCTCCAACGGACTGAACAGAGCTAAGGACTGAACAGGGCGGTTTCCAGACAACTCTCTGTAGTTTTATCTGCACCTTTTGCAACTACAAAATCAGCATGATTACTGGGTTGACTTGGAAAGCCCCCCTTTGTCCCTTATTCAACTCCCTCATTGACTGGAAACCGATCGAGTAACTGAATTGCCTGACGGGCGCTAGTCTTCAGCTCAGGTAGGATGTATGGAACATGGGGAATCTGGGAGAGGAAGTCAAGGGTACGGCGGAGAATTCGCACGACGTCTCCTTCATCCAGGCTGGTGTTAGCGCAAAGTTCCAGCCATTCTACGCCCAGCCCCCACTGCTCCACCAGTCCGACTAATTCGTACTCTAACCAGACGGGCAACGCAACCTGATGTTTACGTTGCAGCTGAAATAAGCGGCGGCGAGTTCCCCGTAGTCCTCCGAGGGCTTCTTCGACCTCTCCAGATAAGGAGTAGCGGGTCCAGCTATCAGGGCGGGATACTTCGACAACCAGGGCAGCGCAAGCGGCTGCAAGATGATGAGGGGCGAGGGCATCTAGCTCACCAGACATGAGGGACAGCCCCAGCCAGAGTTCATTATCGCCTCGAATTGCTGCGGTTGCCTGTCCTAAAGCTGTGGGGGTTAATCCGTCCAGACAGTCAAAATGTTGCAGGATATCGAGCAGGTCTAAAAATTCCTCCCAGTGTCTTTGGGTTTGGTGATTAAGCTTTGCCTGACGATCGGCAATCTCTTCCCGAATAGCCGTCATTCGCTTCTGACGCTTGAGAATAGTAGCGCGGTTGCCCCATTGGCTGACCGGGTGAGAATTAATCTGCTCTTGAACCGCGATCATCCGTTGCGTTTGGGCATACACCTCAGGGGCTTCATCTTCCGCTAAAGAGCGAATTACGGGGATTTGGCGGGCGATCGCCCCCGAATTCCCATCTCCACTGCGGGATTGTCCTGGCTTCAGCGCCATAGATTCGGGCGCAACCAGATGATCAACCCCGCTCAACCGGGGCAATTCTCCCCGGAGACTCATCACATCGTTGACTGTGACGACATACCAACGATTGTCCTGGCCTAAACAGATCAGGTAAGGAAACTGACCAGAACCACGAGTTTTGCCCACCAGCACCGCAGGCAGGGGAATCGACACCGGAACGTGCTGACCCTTAAGGGTCAGGACCGTCCCTGCAACCGCAAACGATAGAGCTGTGGGGATCTCACTGGCGCGAAGTTCCTGTGCCTGTCCCTGTAACGTTTTCAGCAGACGACGTTCTTCCTTCAGGCGCTCCTGGAGCTTTTCATACTGGGCTAATAGGTTCCAGTTGACCGCTTCCAATTGGGATTCGAGCTGGGCCAGTTCGGCTTCCAGGGCGGCGATCTCGTCCCGCTGGGGCCGTAGATATAGGGTTGAAAGATATTGCCCAAAGCTACGCTCGACTAGTTCCCTGGCTTCTTCCAACGTGTGAGTTTGGAGCAAGTTCAGCACCATACCGTAGCTGGGCGTAAACTGGCTGACCAGCGGATCAGCTCCGACCGTTGCCAAGTAGGAAGCTTCCCGTACCCCTTCAAAGGGTGTTTGCACCGTCACCACATGCCCCAGGCTATCCATCCCGCGTCGCCCTGCCCGTCCTGACATCTGCAAAAATTCTGAGGCATTTAGCAGCCGATGCCCCAGATCAGTCCGCTTCGACAGACTGGAAATCACCGTGGTGCGGGCGGGCATATTGATCCCGGCGGCCAGGGTTTCGGTCGCAAACACGACCTTGATTAATCCCTGCTGGAATAATTCTTCAATCAAACCCTTCCAGGCGGGCAAAATTCCAGCGTGGTGAGCAGCAATGCCCCGATAGAGCGGTTCTATCTGCTCGGCCCGACCCGCCTCCGGATTCCTGGCCAGAAACTCATCGACCTGGATTCGAAGGCGGGCTGCCTCTGCTTCATTGACCAGTGACAGGGGCAGTCTGCTGATCTCCGCCACCGCCTGGTCGCATCCCCGACGGCTGAAGATGAAATAGATCGCAGGCAGCATATCCCGCTGCTGAAGCTGAGTCAGCACAAATGCCAGAGCGGGGCTATCCTGTTTCGGACCCCGCCGATTGCCGCCCCGGACTGAGCCTTTGCCGCCCTTTGGCTTAAGGCGGGGATTCATTCGCTTCTGGCTGTCATCCAACAGGGGAAACAGCCCTTTGGGATTGCAAAAGTGAAACTGGAGGGGAACGGGTCGGAAATCGGAATAGATCAGTTCCGTGGGACCATGAACCTGATGAATCCAGTCAGTGAGCTGGTCGCTATTGGCAACGGTAGCGGAGAGGGCAACCAGTTGAATTTCCGGCGGACAATAAATAATTGATTCTTCCCAGACAGTGCCACGCTGGCGATCGTTCATATAGTGGCATTCATCCAGCACAACGGCTTCCACCCCAACCAGAGAGGTGCCCACTTCGCCGATCGGGGTGCCATAGAGCATGTTGCGAAAAATTTCTGTGGTCATCACCAGAATGGGGGCGTCCCGGTTGATCGACACATCGCCAGTCAGTAACCCAACGGTGTCTGCGCCAAATAGTTCGCGGAAGTCCCGCAGTTTTTGATTGGATAATGCTTTTAGGGGCGTCGTGTAGAACACTCGCCGTCCCCGTTTTAGCGCCCGATGAATCACATATTCTCCAATCAGGGTTTTCCCCGATCCCGTGGGGGCGCACACCACCACAGACCGTCCTGCCTCCAGGGCATCGATCGCCTGAAGTTGAAAATCATCCAGGTTAAACGGAAACAGGGTCTTAAGAACCAGCCCGGATCCAGTAGGAGAAGTCACGCCCAAATAGTCCAACGGTGAAGCAGAGCAGCCATGAATCATCCTGCAAAATTAGGTAATTCTGATCTTAAACCCCAGCCACCTGCTTAATCGACAAATCTTAGAATTCCGCTGCTCCCAAAAAGGACTGGCGTTGCAAATCATAAATTTTGCAACACGAAGGAGTGAGGGCTTCGCCCCCAAAAAGGGGTTCCCCTCCTATATCCCACCCCAAAAACTTTTGAGAGCCTTTTCCTTCTCCCCAAATGGGCGAGGGGACTCCAAGGGATAAGGGGACCCCAAGGGATGAGAAAAATTTGGGCAAGTTCGTCCCCATTTGAACCTCTATGTTTTGAATGGGAATGATATCCCTGCCCAGTAGCATTGTCAGCAAATATGAAACTCTCTTAGGAGAGATGGGGATCGCTGTTTGAGTGCGTTATAGTATCTAAGGAAAGTCAAGCCTAGAAAGTCAAGCCTGTAAAATAGCACATAAAGCCTGTTTCTGTCTCGCAAACAGCAGTTTTGAAGGCTGGACTGGCTTACATTAGCCTAAGCGCTGCTGCTGAGGTTCTATTTAACCTTAGAAGAGTGCTTCAATCAAGTGGGTAGCCTAATTTCGCTCTGCATCGGTAGGATTCATTCTCTAATCAAATCAAGCAGAGTAAGAGCGGAGGAACCATCTTCCAGGGGCTAATCTCGGAAAGACCGAGAGAGACACCTTCCAGTCTTAGCCCGTCAGCTAACTCCGTCGGCTATGGGAGGAGTATCCAAGACTATCGCTCTAGCAGTGGTCAAGGGAGTCTCCGGTAGACCAAGCCTTTAAATAAAGGGTGTTGGTCTGTTACCTGACCCACCTCTCCTAAACCTTATTCTTGAGAGGTTCAAACCGTGAACATTTTGTCTATGCTGGCGCGTCTTGAGGATGCGTTAGGTTGTGGTGATCTAGCAAAGCAAATGGTTTTGCTGCCACAGATTCGTTCAACTAGTGTCTCATCACTTCAGGACGTTAATCTAGTCGTGGGTTACAACGGTTCTCCCCGTAGTCAGACGGCTCTGGATCTGACTCTCTGGATTGCCCATCAAACTCGACTGGCAACCCGCAGTCAGGTAACGGTGCAGGTGGTTTATGTGGTGAATCTAGACGATGAGTGTGGGCAGGTTGTCCCTTTTAGCCACCAGATTGCTCCAGTAAACCTCAGTGGTAGAAAGGCTGCGGCGCACTACGAAATTGGAGCCTACGGAGAATCCGTAAAACGTCAGCGCTCTACTAGCGCGATCGCCGAATTGCCGGAGAATAAGCCAACCGGGTTTCTCCAGTCCTGCAAATTTGAGCAGTTTGACCAGGCAGACCGGATTCTGTGGCAGGCTCGGCATCTAGCCGATGAATGGCGTGGATCGCTCAAAACCCATTTGCGCTTTGGGCCAGTAGCGCAGGAACTCCGGGATGTGGTGCAGGCAGAGTCGGCGGCGTTGCTGCTTTTAGGGTGTGATTCCGCTGAAAATCGGATTGTGCAGCAATTAGGTCCTGAGTTTCCTTGTTTGGTGTTGGGAATTCCACCAGCGATTTAATCAAGATCTACTTCATAAAGATCCATTTCATTAAAGATCCTCGTCAAAGACA
>JBAUTA010000791.1:0-1631 GCA_049581985.1 Kovacikia sp. | reverse complement strand
TTGCTTTAGACCTTCTAAAGTACAAACCCGGCGGTGATGAAGTTCCTTATGAAGAATATAAAGCTGCTCATGATCAGCTCCTCCTGCAAGACCAGTGGATAGTAGATGGATTTGGGTCATTAGATACCGTGTGGGAAAGACTGGAAGTTGCAGATACCTTGGTGTATGTGGATATGCCAGTTCCCCTACATTATTGGTGGGTCACTAAGCGTTTCTTAAAAGGGTTTCTAGTGCCACCAGAAAATTGGCCCAAGGATAGTCCACTCTTAAAGGGTACGCTGAACAGCTATTACACCGTATGGCTATGCGATAAGAAGCTAACGCCAAAGTACCGAGCATATGTGAATCAAGCAAAGGAAATTAAGCAGGTTTACCATCTTCAATCTCCCAATGATGTGAAGAGTTTCTACCAAACTATTGCAATGGAACTAGCAAAATAGAGGTCCAACAGCGTAGTCTAACAATCCTGCCAAATAGCCCGTTTTGATATGCTAGGAGATGTCTTATGTTTGAAGCTCATAAAGAAGTAATGCGCTGTTTTGTCGAGGAGACCATCAATAACGAAAACCTCTCGGTCTTAGACGAGGTAGCTTACCCGAACTACGTTTATCGCAGTCCCGGTCAAGAGCTGTATGGTCCGGAAGGTTTCATAGGTCGCATCGCTGCCTACCGCAACGCTTTCCCCGATCTGAATATGGAAATCGACGACTTGGATATTGAAGG
This sequence comes from Kovacikia sp., assembly GCA_049581985.1. Classification (GTDB taxonomy): domain Bacteria; phylum Cyanobacteriota; class Cyanobacteriia; order Leptolyngbyales; family Leptolyngbyaceae; genus Kovacikia. The sequence continues at coordinate 908 of JBAUTA010000791.1, read as the reverse complement.
TGACAAAGCTATCATCTACTTTTGATGAGCTTCGCAAGTTCTCAGAAGTTGCTGTCGTGTATGAGAAAATTGTTGATCAAGGCGAAATTATCACAGCAAGAGGTGTAACATCCTCAATTGATATGAGATTATATCTTTGTGAAAAATTGGCGGGATGTGCGGTTAAAGAAAAAATTCGCAAACAAATGGATTACCCTTTTGGTGAAATTGGCGATAAGCAGTCATAAGTTTGGATTTTAGTCTGTGATATTAGAAGTTGCCATTCTTGATGTTAAGCATGGTTTGGGTGCTGAGTTTGAAACTGCTTTCAAAACTGCCTCAGCCAACATTGTTTCTATGCCAGGCTACATTTCCCATGAACTTCAACGTTGCGTAGAAACTGCGAACCGATATATTCTACTTGTCCGCTGGCAAAAATTAGAAGACCACACAGTTGGATTTCGACAGTCGTGGGAATACCAAGAGTGGCGTTCTCTACTGCATCATTTCTACGAACCTTTCCCACGGGTAGAACATTATGAAGTCGTCTTTCATAGCTCTAATTCTGAATCCGGAACAGCATATTCAGGATAGGGAGAATCCTCACGAATCTCCCCTCCAGAGTAATAAAAATTACCATTGAAAAGCTTGAATTAGAAACAGATCTTAGGCCAACCGGACGCCGGACAATAAATTTTTACGCTGCCGTTCTTTCAGTTGCTCCTCTCCCTTCTGCTCAGGTTGATCCGCTGAAGAGGTGGGGGATACTGGTGCGGATTCTTGAATTTTCTGGCCAGCAGACTCTGCCTCTATTTTGGGCCTTTTCTCGAAAATCTGAATACTTGGATTCATCAACTCGAAGCCTGTTTCTGTTGCTGATCCCAATTCTCCAGAGATAGCAGCTACCCATTGCTCAAAACCGTGATTGG
>JBAUTA010000790.1:0-5619 GCA_049581985.1 Kovacikia sp. | reverse complement strand
CTTAAAGCGGGACGGAATCGCCTCCCAGATCGGCTGAACCCCTCATGGGCTGGAACTTACTACCCGCAGACTTTCCCGCCTTAAAATATACGCCCCGCAAGCCTTGATCTTACGTTTATGTGGTGCAAATCCAGGTAGATGCAGATGCTCTAAAAAGCCTTTCTGGCAATGGTCATAAGTTTCCGGACAAGTCTCATTGTCGGCGTAAACATTGTAAAGTCAATCGGCGCTTGAAAATCTAATTCTTTCGTAGATGCCCTCTTTTGAGATGTCGTCTAATCAAAGGCTTGCCAAAGCCTCTTTATCTTCCTCTCACTTGCTCTTGTTACTGAGGGGCGGCTGATTGAGGTAGCCCTGGGGATTTAGAGAATGTTTCAAGCTGTCTCAAAAAGTAGCTGAAAAAGCTGTAATCTGTATTCCTTCGCTAAGGCACAACCTCTGAAACGCTTATTTTTGCGTGGATAGAGTGTAATCCAGTAGGCTTCTCAGGCGCCCTTTTCGGGCAATTGGCTAAGGCTTGACCCAGTATATTGATACTAAGAACGATTTGTATTCGGTGGCTGAATTAAGACTCACTCTCAAGATTTTCGTCAAAACCTGATAATTTATGCGTGCCCCTGTCCTTACAATTTTCTATCAATTTAATCCGTGGAATAGTACGATCGGCGGAATTCAGACGATTATCAAGTACTTCATTAAGTACGCTCCTTCTGAATTTGAGATTCGTTTAGTGGGAACCGGTAACCAGCAAAAGGAGGCTACGGGTCAATGGCGCGAAACTGAACTGGATGGCAGAAAGCTTATGTTTCTACCCCTGCTAAACCTCGAAGATGACAACATCAGGGGGCGAGTGCCTACAACCCTAAAGTACATGGCGACTTTATTAGGCCGTAACTTTGCTTCCGATTTTATGCACTTCCACCGGTTAGAGCCAACTTTAGCGGCAATTCCCTGGCCTGGGGACAAAACTCTTTTTATTCATAACGATATCCACCAACAAATGATGTCTGGAGAGAATAAAAATGCTATTCTGTGGAGATATTTCCCTCAGGCATATTTTACACTTGAACGATCGCTCGTTGGACAATTTTCACAGATTCTTTCCTGCAATTCTGATTCAGTAAAACATTATCAGCAGCTTTATCCCAAAGTCGCTGAGCGGGTGGCTTATGTTAGGAATCCAGTAGACAACGAAGTGTTTTACCCTCTGTCTAGGGAGGAGCGAAATCAACAAAGGATTGAATTGGCGAAAAAACTTTCGTTGCCAGAAACAACGCGTTTTATCCTATTTGCAGGTCGCCTGCATCCTCAAAAAGATCCCTTGTTGCTAGTCCGATCGATTGCTGCCCTCAATGAGCCAAACGTACATTTATTAATCGCAGGTGCTGGAGAGTTATCTGATCAAGTGCATTCTGAGATAGGACAGCTTGGATTATCCCAGCAAGTTTCCATGATGGGATCAGTCGATCAGTCTAGCCTTGCAAATCTGCATCGCCTTTGTAGCGTTTTCGTCCTCAGCAGTGCCTATGAAGGACTCCCTTTAGTAGTTCTTGAGGCACTTGCCTGTGGAACGCCAGTCGTAACGACTCGCTGTGGCGAGACGCCTAATTTGCTCGATGACGATAGCGGCGTTGTCTGCAAGGAGCGAACACCGGGTGAGATTGCAGCCGCTTTACGGAAAGTGTTATTAAATCCGGATAATTATCCTACAGAAGCTTGCGTGCGAACTGCGAAACCCTATGGCGCTCGCCATGTCATCAGCGAAGTTTACGGCAATATGTTAAAACGCTGGAAGCCCTGATTTAACTTGCCTGTAAAAGTGGCTATCTACCTCCATTGGTTGTCATAAAGGATACTTAACATGAAAATAGCCGTTATTGGTTCTAAAGGATTACCCCCTAAACAGGGTGGTATTGAGCACTACTGTGCGGAGGTTTACCCTCGCATGGTTGCTCAGGGGCACTCCGTCGATCTATTTGCTCGTTCATCCTATACAGGCTTGCCTTGGTTCAAGCAGTATGATTATCACGGAGTTCGAGTTATCTCCCTACCTTCCCCGAACTCAAAGGGAATTGATGCCCTGATGACTTCGGCCCTTGGAGCAATTCTTTCCAGTGGAAGCCGATACGATATTGTTCACTTCCATGCCCTGGGCCCGTCCTTGTTTAGTTGGTTGCCCAAACTTACCTCCTCTGCGAAAGTTATTGTAACCTGTCAAGGGTTAGACTGGCAAAGGGCTAAGTGGGGCAACCTATCCAGTCGCCTAATTCATTTTGGGGAGAAAATATCTGTCCGATTCGCCGACGCAATTATTGTTGTTTCGGATGCACTCGGTTCCTACTTCATGCAGACTTACAATAGAAAAACGATCTATATTCCTAATGCTCCAGCGAGCTATGAAAAATCAGACCCAGCATTTACCTATGGAACTTCTTTAGGTTTGGAGAAAGGACGCTATATCATTTTTGTGGGAAGACTGGTACCTGAGAAATGTCCTGATTTATTGATAAAAGCGTTTCAGGCACTTCGTCCAGCTGGATGGAAGCTAGTTCTTGCTGGCGGCAATAGTGATACTGAATCCTATATTTCAGAATTAAGTGGTCTTTCGGTGGAAAATTCGGACATCTTGTTTGCAGGTGAATTAAGAGGGAGTCGGTTAGCCGAAATCGTTCGTGGATCAGGATTGTTTGTTTTACCGTCTAACTTGGAAGGATTGCCGCTGGCAATGCTGGAGGCGATGCAGGAAGGAATTCCAGTGCTTGCCAGCGATATTCCTCCGCATCAGCAACTTTTAGGTGAGGATCGAGGGTTACTGTTTCAAGCTGGAAGCTTAGATGCGTTGGTCAATCGCCTGAGCTGGGCACTCCAGAATTCTAAGGCTATGATGGCTATGGCTGAAAAGGCAGAAGAGTACGTGAAACTTCACTACAACTGGGATCGAATAACTGATGACAATTTAAGACTGTATGAGGCTTTATCTGGACAATCTAATGAATCGGTAATCAATGATAAAGTGAAGGCTTCAGTTTGAGATGGTGAAAATTTGCACTAGCGGTATCGCTTTGGGATCAGTTGACGAGGCTAATTCAAGCTGCTCTTCAGCATCTCGGTTCCTCCCTAGAAAAGTGAGGGGTTCAGTATGAATCAACTCTTATTGCCATCCTTTAGATTAAAGCGGCATCTCTGGCCTGCTTTAGCTACGTTTGCTTCTGTAATAGGTGCTTCATTTGCCTATTTACTGACCGCCTCTCCTATTTATGAAACAAGTGCGAGGCTCATCCTTGACGAGAGGAGAGTGAGTGTTTCTGAATTGGGTAGAACTCTTTCTGAAGTGCCTAATAGCGTACCGGGGGGTCCTAGCCCGATCGCTACGCAGGCAGAGTTAGTCAAATCTCAGCAAGTTTTGAGAAGGGCAATTGATCAGGTATTTAGTCAAGGTAATGGAGAATCTCTTAATAGTGCTCCAAATGGTGCTCCAACCGTCGAGAAATTGAGCAAGGATCTACGGGTTAAAATTATCCCTGCTACTAACATCCTTGAGCTGATTTATAAAAATCAGAACCCGGAGCTGGCTAAAAAAGTCCTTAACGCGATTACGGAGGCAATGGTTGAAGAGGATGCCCGATCAATCCGCTTAGAAGCTTCCTCAGTGAGAAAGTTCTTAGAAACCAAAGTCCCTGAGGAGCAGGCAAAGCTAGAGCAGGCAGAAGTATCTGAAAGCCAATATAGGCGGGCAAGTGGGATCATTTCTCCAGTTCCTCAAACAGAAAGCCTGGTCAATGGTTTAGCAAATGTCGAAGATCAAGAACGCACCCTGATTGCACAAATTCGGGAAGCAAGAACAAGAGGTAACTTGCTGCAACGCGTGACTGGTGTTAATGCTCTAACTAATGCCTATTCAACCATTCGTGTAGGTCAGGATGAAGAGCTTAAAAAGCTGAGAAGTAGTCTTTTGGATGCCGAGGCATCTGTTATTGACAAGCGCGCTCGTTTAGGAGATAAGCATCCCGACTTGTTGGCAGCCGTGGAACAGCGGGACGCAACTCGAGCACTTTATGCTCAGCAACTTGCCCGGATTATTCCCAGCAATCGAGGAACTAGAAGCAGTGGCGTATCTGACCAAATCAGTGCTGACCTCATTTCTAAATTTATTACAGGTGAAGTCGAGCGCAATGCCCTTGAAAGCCGGTTGCTAGCTGTGCAAACTGAGCGGAGTAAGTTGCGAGCTCGGATTTCCCAGTTCCCGATTACACAACAGCCCTTGGCTGCGCTAGTCCGTCAGCGCGAGGAAGCGGAGAGCTCGCTCAAGCTATTGCAAGGTAAGTTGGAGGAAGCTCGCATCGCTGAGGCTCAGCTAGTTGGTAATGTTCGAATCATTGATCGAGCAGAAACTCCATCGTCGCCAGCAGCGCCCAAACCTTCTATGGTACTGGTAGTAGCCGTTTTTGCTGGTGCGCTTCTGGCCGCCGGTGTCGTCTTATTGTTAGAGCTTCTAGATGACACGATTCGGGATGAAGCAGATGTGGAGGCGTTGCTAAAATTACCTGTTTTAGGAGTTTTGCCTAAACTGCCAGCACTTGATTTGACGTTTGATCATCTGGATTGGTTCTTAAATAATCCAACGCTCGTAGAGCCTTATCGTAGACTACTCAAGACTTTAGAATCTCGCGGCAACGAAAAACCAAAAGCGATTTTAATCAGCAGTGCTACCGTTGGGGAGGGGAAATCAAATGTAACGGCATGTTTGGCAGCGGTGGCAGCCATGCTGTCGCGCCAAACCTTAATCGTGGACGCTGATCTAAGGCAACCCCTACAACATAAGTTCTTCAATTTGCCATCTAGCCCTGGACTATCCGAGGTGATTGAAGGCAATAGCGAACTCAAAGACGCTTTGCAGGCTACAAATGTTAAGAAGCTGGGGATATTGCCCCATGGACAATTACCAGCTCGTCCTTCAGCTCTTTTAGAATCACCTGTGATGAGCGACATTTTGAAGGATATTGCCTCTTCCTACGATCTTGTAATGGTGGATACTTCACCCATTAGTGCCTATGCCGATGCAATTACCTTAAGTCGGTATACTGATGGAATTTTGTTAATTGTTCATCCTAACATTACACCCAAAGTTCCTCTATTGAGAGCTGTAGCCGAATTGAGAGGAAATGGGGCATCAATTTTAGGGGTGGTTATCAATGAAACTCCCGATCCTAAGGATAGCTACTCTAGTTTTGGAGGGCAGAGCCAACCACCTGTGAGGACTTTTAGATCTGCTATTTCCAGCCAAGAATCGGCGGCTGGGACCTCAAAGGTGAGTTTAGGGGAACTCGCCAAATATTTCAGGCAGACTTGAGAAATAAGCCTTATTTATGAACTCTGCTTCTACTGAATTCTTGGAAGCAATTCTTGTTTACTCCTGGAATCCAACTAATGGATTAAGTTTTATCGGGTGCATCTAAAAAAAATTAATTTGACCATTTTACTCTCTTTGACCTTTTTACTCTCTATGTACTGATCTAATGAGATATCTATCCTATGAGAATGACAGGATTGCTCTGCTCTAGTGCTCTAACAGTTGCTTTAACTTTAGAACTTATTGCTTACTCTGACATCGCCCATGCC
>JBAUTA010000789.1:0-2007 GCA_049581985.1 Kovacikia sp. | reverse complement strand
TGCCGCCCACTAAAAGTCCGTGATTAAACCAGATGCCCGCTTCTCCAGCACCCCGAAAATTGCGGCGGGCTTCCTTACAGAACGATTTCAAGCCAGTCGGACGGCCCCAATAGCAACGTGGAATGGGGGCACAATCAACCCGATCGGTTTTCTGATGCAGCAGCAGGGCAAACACCATATCGTCTGCCGCCAGGGTCAGATCCTCCGGATAGCCGCCAATTTTTTCCCACAGGGATTTGCGGTAGGCGATCGCCCGCGAGGACGCGTGGGATTTGGGCGTTGCAATAAATTCGGGTTCATTGAGTAGGGCATATTCCACCCTGGCCCAATCACTTTTGAGGTCTTCCTGGCGCACCTTCCAACTGCCCATAACGGCATCAAGTTGGGGATTACTTAGCAACGGTTGGGCTAACTCCTCTAGCCAGCGGCGATCCCAGATACAGCCGATATCTGCGGAAACGATGATGGGGTGTTGGGCCCGGGCGATCGCCAGATTTCTGCCCCTGGCAACATTACATCCTGCTTCTTGAATCACCCGCAATGGGTAGGACTGCTTGGGTTGGTAATTCTGCAAAAACTCCCATGTCCCATCCTTTGAGCCACCATCCACAATCACAATTTCATTGGGTAGCAGAGTCTGGGCTTCCATCTGGGCGAAAAAAAGCACACATCCTTCCTGGTCATTCAGAACCGTTGTAACGAGTGAAATCATGGGCTTAATTTGTCCTGATTAAGTAGCTGGGCGCAATTAAATAAAAGATGAGTTTGGGGGTGGAGGGGGTGGAACCCCCTGCCTGGGGGCGAAGCTCCCCCACCCCCATCTGCAACCTTCATTTTTTAAATTGGTATTACTTTTGGCCGATCGTAATGGTGTCATAGGCACACTCCACGGGAAATCCAAATCTTCCTAGAATCTGGTAGGCAACCTGAAGTAATTTTGATTGGTATTCCGCCGATCGACCGGGGATTGATCTTTGATAGCGAGTGGTTTCCAGGGATTCCCAGGTGGATAGAAGAACCTTCAGCCCCGCTTCTTCGTAAAGGGTCCTCATCCCCTCTGGGAAGATGCGCCAGCAGTCAATGGGAGCTTCGTGATAGGGCCAACTTACTGGGTTGACTGTAATCACAATTCCCCCTGTTTTACAAACCCGCGCCACCTCTTGCATCCAAACCCAGGTCTTGCGGACATGCTCGATCACCTGACCGGAGAGAATAATGTCGTAGGTATTATCTGCAATGGGAAAGGTATATTCGGAGGCGATCGAATAGGTGAGTTGGGTATTTTTATACAGATCTAACGTATCCCAAACTATTGAACTATCAGCAATGATGGATTGGTAAGTAGAAGGAAAACTGTCTGGTCCAATCTCTAGAATCCGACTATGGGGAAGAAAGTAGTCCTTCGCGTATTTCCTAAACATTAACTTACTGTTTGTATGCATCTGCAAAAGCCTTTTGAGCGGATGGGTTGCTGTTTCAGGGCTGCATGGAATTTGCCCAACGGCTGTCTAAAAGCTTGGGCCGGAAGATACAGGTTCGTATCCCATATTTTTAATGAGTTGAAGCTGAGATTCCTTAGCAAAAGCCGCTTGATAGGAAGCAATATAGCGGGAGCCAGTTATCCGCCCTCGGATATGAGCTTCTATCCGTCTGGATAAATTAATGGTTTTATAGATCGTTTTGAGTAAGGGGGAATACCTGACAAGCTTGCTTTCCAGGGAGGGCTGGGGTTCAACCTGGATACTGTTGAATTCTTTTAATGCGTTCCACAATCGATTCTGGAAAAGCATTGCTGTCAGGGAATCGACTTGAATTGCTTTCTCGGTCAGTTGGGCATCAATCATGGTTAAACAGTTAGCCCAATCCGTAATTCTGGAGCGTTGGGTAGTGCCGCTGGCGGTAATCTGTCCCATCGTGTGAAGCCTGTAAAGCACGAGACAGTCGGGAACGAATTGGAGTTTGGCTCCGTGCAGTAACATCCGAAATAAAAACTCCGCATCCTCTGAG